>JBBEBV010000262.1:0-3142 GCA_040882165.1 Bacteroidota bacterium | reverse complement strand
ATTCTTTACATTTCTTTGCTGTCGAAAATCAGAAATCGGCAGATGAGCATAAATGATTGAAGAATATTGATTTACAGGAATGAATTTAGAATTTTCAACCTATGAATTGATTTTGTCAAGCATTATATAAACCTATATGTTGTTTTTATGCTTGGAAAATTAAAGCTATAGGTTTATATTATTGACAGACATCAGAAAGGTGACGTATGAACAAAGCAAAGCAGAGACTCATCCTGGAACAACTGGAAAGGAAGATGCACGCCTTGAGCACCATCGAAGTCTCTGGGTCGATGTCGGAGGGGTGGATTTTCACTGTACGCAAGGCTCTCAATATGACGCTCAGACAACTCGCAGCCAAAATGGGTGCGACTGCCCAAAATATGAAAAAACTTGAGCAGGGTGAAAAAGAGGGTTCCATCTCACTCAGGAAACTGAGAGAGACTGCAGACGCACTCGATATGAAGTTCGTGTATGCTTTTCTTCCGAAGGACGGATCGCTGGAAAAACTCATCGAGAAAAAGGCCTCCCAAAAGGCAAAAGAAATCGTCGGACGCACTTCTCACACGATGAGCCTGGAAGATCAGAAAAACTCTGACGAACGACTGCGAAAGGCCATAGAACAAAAAACCGAGACGATTGCACGAGAGTTGCCCAGGTATCTGTGGGATTAGATCTCGACAACACGGAGGGACAAACTCCTCTCGATGAGAATGAGAAGGAAGGCCTCCTGATCACCACTATTACGACTCGGGGAGAGTTGGATGAGTTCGAACAGCTTGGTGTCGAGAAGGCCATCGAATGGACTATGACGCGAACGTACGGTCTTGACCAGATCCTCACCGAGGAGTTTGTGAGAGAGGTCCACAAGCGCATGTTTGGCGACGTTTGGAGGTGGGCAGGAGAATTCCGTACGACGGACAAGAATCTGGGAGTGGACAAGACGCGGATTCGCGTCGAACTGAAATTACTCCTGGACGATTGCCGTTACTGGATCGATCACGCCGTGTTTGTCCCGGACGAAATCGCCGTAAGGTTCAGTCACCGGATCGTCACGATTCATCCTTTCTCCAACGGGAACGGAAGGCATTCCCGCCTCATCGCCGATATTCTCGTAAGCCATGGGTTGGGCCGTCCCCATTTATCCTGGGGGAGCATCAGTCTTATTGCGAAGGGAGAAGCCCGGTCGAAATATTTGCGGGCCCTCAGGCAGGCGGATGAAAACGATTATCGATCTCTCGTTGAATTTGCCAGGCAGTGATTCTTCCTCGGCGTGTTGGGCTTCCGGGCCACATATTCGATAACCAGAGAGAAAATTGATCGCGCAGGGGACTATTCCCAAGAATGAGAACCGCCCGCTTGTTTTTTTTCTTTGCGGCAGGTACATTGACATCGTGTACCCCGGGTTCAAAACGGTACTTTCCCTCCTTCACTTCTCCGGTTGCGAAGGTGCCTCCTTTCCTCAGCTTCGAGGTACACGCGTGGCTGCATCTGCAGCGTGATTTTCATCTCGTTCATACCCTGTGCTGTCGGCGGGAAATTCTCTCACCCGCGACTCTTCAGGGCAGGAGGAGCGACAGTTGTGAATATTCTCCTCGTCAACCCCACCTACCCGGAAACATTCTGGAGTTTCAAACACGCGCTGAAGTTCGTCTCGAAGAAAGCAAGTCTCCCGCCGCTCGGCCTGCTGACCGTTGCGGCTATGCTTCCTTCCGGCTGGGCGAAACGACTTATCGATTTGAACGTCCGAACGCTGCGCAATGAAGATCTTCTCTGGGCCGATCTCGTCTTCCTCAGCGGTATGTCGATCCAGGAACGTTCCGCGCGAGAGATCATCGCCCGATGCAAATCGTTCAACAGGACCGTTGTAGCCGGCGGACCACTGTTCACCGCGCGATCCGGGGAATTCGAAGAGGTCGATCACCTGGTCCTGAATGAAGCTGAGCTGACACTCCCGCCGTTCCTCGAAGATTTTCGCCTCGGCCGCGCGGGCCATTGTTACCGCACCGACAGATGGCCCGACATTGGTTCCTCTCCCATTCCTCTCTGGAATCTCCTGGATCAGCGACGATACGCCTCGATGAACGTACAGTATTCGCGCGGTTGTCCGTATGATTGTGAGTTTTGCGATATCACAGTACTCTACGGCCGGGTGCCGCGGACGAAAGGGTCGGAGCAGTTCCTTGCGGAGATGGAGGGGCTTTATACTTCCGGTTGGAGGGGAAACGTGTTCCTCGTGGACGACAATTTTATTGGTAACACGAAGAAACTGAAAAAGGAGATCCTGCCTGCCCTGATCCACTGGATGGAGCAGCACAACCATCCGTTCGCCCTCTCCACCGAGGCCTCCCTCAACCTTGCCGACGACGAAGAGTTGATGTCGTTGATGGAGCGGGCGGGGTTCGACGCGGTGTTTGTCGGTATCGAGTCGCCACACGAGGGGAGCCTCGCGGAATGTAACAAGCTCCCGAACAGAAACCGCGACCTGATTGCGTCGGTCAGAAAGATCCACGACCACCGGCTCCGCGTGAACGGCGGATTTATCGTCGGGTTCGACAGCGACCCGGCGACGATCTTCCGCCGGATGGCGGATTTTATCCAGGAGAGCGGGATCGTGACCGCCATGGTGGGGCTCCTCAATGCCCCCGTCGGTTCGAAACTCTATCAAAGGCTCGGCAAGGAGGGGAGGTTGCTCGGCACCATGAGCGGTGACAATACCGACGTTTCGATGAACTTCATCCCCCGCATGAGCCGGGAGAGCCTGGTCAAGGGATACCTGGACATCCTCGGGTCAATCTACACGCCGAAGCAGTACTATGCGCGGGTGCGGCATTTTCTCCGCACCTTCAAGCCGCCGCGGGTCCGCTCCCCGCGCGTCCAATACACAGACCTCCTGGCGCTGTTGAAATCAACCGTATGGCTGGGGGTCATCGGAAAAGAACGGCTGCAATACTGGAGATTGTTCCTCTGGACTCTCTTCACGCGCCCCCGGCTCTTTCCCCTGGCTATCACGTTTTCGATCTACGGGTACCATTTTCGCAAGGTTCTCGAGAGCCAGTTGGCGCGGGCGTAGTACGCAATGATTCCTGTTTCCAATTTTGAGTCGAGGGCTTACTCAGCTTCCTTGCTCCACGTTTGATACCCC
>JBBEBV010000261.1:0-20563 GCA_040882165.1 Bacteroidota bacterium | reverse complement strand
CATAGGAGGCCTCATTTGAGCAAGACCATCAGCCGATGAAGAATACCCGATGGCGAATGATCCAACCTAAGATAATGACAACCCCTGGTGCAGGAAGGTTTAATGCAAAAGAGGGGTATGCGCGCTGGATCACACAGGGATCAAGAAATACCGAAGGAGGGAGAGGAAAAGGAGGCTTCGTTGCGTGAAGGGGCCTAAAAACGAAGGTTCGTAGAACGGGAAATTGCATTGTGCTTCACCCCCCTACGAACCCTGTGATGAACATGGAAATCAGTTATCGCGCCTCTGCCGCCCGCGCATCTGCTGGCGTTCCTTCTTGAACTCCCCGTACTTTGCACGCTGTTCCTTCGTCAACATCTTCTCTATCTCTTTATCGCCTTTTGCGTTGATATCCTGCATCGCTTTACGCATCGCTTCCCGATCCCCCATCAGGTCAGGAAGTTTCTCCTGCATTTCCTTTTGCAGGGCCCGATAAACTTTCAGCAATTGTCCTTTTTGTTCCACGTTCAGTTCAAGTCGTTTGGCAAGCTGTTCGGCCCGATCCTCGGCGGACATCATTCTCCCCTGTGCGGACACCGATGGACCGGTTGCCGATACCACGATGAGGACTGTCGCAATAATGAAGCTGCGAAGCAATGAGTGAACCTTCATACAACTGCGCTCCTTCTGGATTGAGAGACGAAGAAACAGTGATTTGAGATTTCCGGCCATCTGGAACTTGAATAATCCGGTTATTCCTGAACAAGCCTCCTGTTTCGTCACGGGAGTAATCATGAAACGAACGGGGACCCGGAAAGTCGCGGAGACAGAAAAAACGTCAAAGCAGCCGGAGTGTCGCTTTGGAATTTGAGATTTCCAGTGGTTCATTTTCCCATTGCTGGTTCTGATTCTGGATCCGATTTGATGAACCTGCCCGCGATCTGCTTGAGCCGTATCCCCCACTGGTCGAGCAGGGAGTAGAACGTCGGCACAATCACGAGGGTGAGGAAACTCGAAATGGTGAGACCGGAAATGATCGCGATCCCCAGCGGACCCCAGAATCCCGCGCTTTCAGCCCCCACAACGAAATGTCCTTCCCGCCAGTCGAAATCGAATCCCGTCGCAAGAGGGAAAATCCCAAGAACCGTCGTTGCCGCCGTGAGGAGGATCGGACGGAGCCGCGTTCGACCCGCTTCCAGCAGAGATTCATCCACCGGCATCCCCTCTTCCTGGCGTTTGCGCGCAAAGTCGAGGAGAACAATGGCGTTCTTGACCACGATCCCGGCCAGCGCAATGACCCCGACGCCCGTCATGATAATGACAAACGGGGTCCGCGTGACAAGCACTCCCATGATGACTCCAATGAGCGAGAGGATCACGGACAGCATGATCACAAACGGCACTTTGAGGGAGTTGAACTCTGAGACGAGGATCAGGAACACGAGCAACAGGGTGATGTTGAAGGCGGATTGAAGAAACGCCTGAGCCTTGTTTTGCTCTTCATCCTTGCCGGTGAACTTGAGGGTATTTCCGACCGGGATGTCAAACCCGGCAAGACGGGTTTTCACTTCATCCAGCACCTCGGAGGCGACCCGTCCCTCTACGTTCCCGGTCACGGTGATGACCCGCTTCAGATCCTTCCGGCGGATATCCGTCAAGCCCGAGGTCTTCTGAATCCTTGCGACGGAAGTCAACGGGATGGAGAGGAGCACACCGCGTCGGTTCATGAACGTGATATTGAGTTTTTCCAGGTCCTCGACCGATGTCCGCTGATTCTCCTGCAAGCGGACGCGAATCTTGTACTCATCTTCCCCTATCCGGTACTTTGAGGCTTCCGCGCCCGTGATCGCGGACCGCACGGTGCCGGCTATTTGACCGGTGTTGGTCCAGAGCATCCCCGCTTTTTCCCGATCCACGATGACTTCCACCTCAGGTCGGCCGACATTGTAATCGTCCTTCAGATCGACCAGCCCTTCAACGGAGAGGATTTGCTCTCGCACCTGGCTGCTCAGCGAGGCAAGTTGCTCATAGTCCTCGCCGGAAATCTCAATGCTGACCGCGACTCCGACGGGAGGCCCCATCTCCTGCTTGTTGACCCGGACGTCGGCGCCCGGGATCCCGGCGAACCGTTTCCGGACGTCGTCCAGAATATCGAACGTGCTGGCATCACGGTCCTTTTTCTGATAGAAGTTGATTGAGATCGATCCCTTGTTGGATGTTCCCTGTCCACCGAAATCGAACGGATCATCGGAGGTGCCAATGCTCGCCACGACGAACTCAATATTGTTGGCGCCGTACACCTGGGCAAGCCGTTCTTCGAGAATCCGGGCTATCCCGTTCGTGACATCCAAGGATGTTCCCGGTGGAGCTTCAATCCGTGCAACGATCTGGTTCGGCTCCACATTGGGGAAAAACTCGACGCCGGTGTTAAAAATGCCGAACAGGACGAACACGGCCACCAGCATGGCCAGCGAGCCGGCGATCACCAGGCCCCTGCGCTGTAACGCCCATTTCAGGGTATTGACGTACTTCGTCTGCATCCATGGAAACACGACGCCGTCCATTTCATGGTAGAGAATGGTGATCGGGTTATACTTTTTCCACCACGTCGGGTGTTCGAGGTTCGTCCTTGCTTTCCGGATTTCGCGTTTATAGTTGATCCATTGTGCCCCTTGCACCGGACTGATGACGAAGGCGACGAAGAGCGAGGCGCCGAGCGTTGCGATCAGGGTCAGCGGCAGGAACGACATAAAATCCCCCACCACACCGGGCCAGAAGAGAAGGGGAACAAACGGCGCGATGGTGGTGATGGTTGAAGCCAGCACCGGCATGGCGACTTCCGCCGTTCCGTCCTTTGCAGCCTGAGCGGGGCTTTTTCCATATTCGTGTTGGTGGCGGTAGATATTTTCGATGACAACGATGGCGTCATCGACAAGAATTCCCAACGCCAGCACGAGGGCGAAGAGCACCACAAAGTTCAGGGTAATGCCGGACGCGGAGAGTACGATGAACCCGATGAACATCGAGAGAGGGATGGCGGCCGAGACCAGCAGGGAGTTCTTAAACCCGAAGAACATGAACAGGGAGAGCACAACAAGAAACATTCCCGTGAAAATGCTGTTCTCCAGCTCGCTGACGGAACGCTGGATCTGGACGGACTGATCGTTTGAGACTTGCAGTGTAATCCCGGGCGGGAGCGTCTTCTCTGTTTCCTGGATAAGTGCCTTCACTTCTCCCGCAATGCGAAGCATGTTTTCGCCCGCCCGCTTCCGCACGGCCAGCGAAACCACCTCCACGCCGTTCAGGCGCGCATACGTGAGCCGGTCCTCGAATGAATAAGCGACCGAAGCGACATCCCGCACATAGATCGGTTTGCCGTTGTGGATTTTCACGACGACATCCTTGATCGGGTTCACGCTCTTGAACTCTCCCGGCACGCGGATGGAAAGGGTCTTTTCCTTCGTGTCGATGGTTCCGCCCGGGACGGAGAGGTTCTCATTCCGGATCGCGTTCACCACATCTTCGAAACTGACCTGGTAGCCGTTCATCCGGTAGACATCGACGTTGACCTGGACCTCGGGCACGAGCCCGCCGTTCAAATCAGCCCGCAGGACGCCCGATATCGCTTCGATTTTGTCCTGCAAATCCTCTGCGACCTTCTTTAAACGCGCCAACCCGACGTCTCCACCAACGTTCACAAACATGATCGGGAATTCACTGAAGTTGATCTCGGAGACCACCGGCTCCAGGATGTCTGACGGAAGGTTGGGTTTCGCGGAATTCACCTTGTCACGAACGCGCCGCAGGGCGTCATCGATATCGATCCCCGTGTTGAATTCAACGCGGACGGTTGACAGGCCTTCTTTGGACACCGAGGTGATTTGCTTGATATCCTTGAGCGATTTCAGGTCGCGCTCGAGTTCCTTCGTAATCAACCCCTCGATGTCCAGCGGCGACACCCCGGGATACGGTGTCGAAACGATGACGAGAGGGATGCTGATATCCGGGGCCGCTTCCCTCGGCATGGAGGTGTACGCTTCCCAGCCGATGATCACAATCATCAGTACCAGGATATACACCGCTACTTTATTGTCAACGGCTACATTCCATATTCGCATTGCGGTATTCTTTCTGGTTATCCTGTAATGGTAACGGGTTGGCCGTGCACGAGCTTCTGGAATCCGGCGATGATGATACGCTCACCGGCTTTCAATCCCTCCAGAATTTCGACCAGGTTGCCCTGCCGGGCTCCAAGTTTGATCACCCTCTCTTCAGCTTTGCCCTGGTTCTCCACGTAGATGATGTACTTGTTCCGGTCAACCTGCTGAATGACACTTTCGCTGATCAGAAGGGCAGCCCGCCGGGAAGCGCGTATGAGTTTCACGCGGGCGATCATCTCGGGTTTCAACTTGTTGCCCGGGTTCGAAATGATGATTTCGACCGGAAGCGTCCGGTTGTTCGGATTGATCGTGGAGGCGACGTACGTCACCTTCCCGTACAGTGTGTCCCCCGGGAAGGCGTCGATGGTAAGCCTTGCCGTGGTTCCGGAAGCGATGTTTGACGCATGGACCTCCGGGACTTCTGCAACGATCTTGAGCGTGGAGTTATTGACGAGATGTGCGATGGGAACGGCCGGAGGGGCAAATTCCCCTTCGTCAAAAAATCGATCGTTCAATATGCCGTTGATCGGGCTCTTCAGATAGGCTCGCTCCAGCCGGGCCTTGAGAAGGTCCGCCTGTGCCTTCGCCGCATCACGATTGTATTCGCCGCTCTTAAGCTGCAATTCGCTGATCGCCCGTTCCTCAAAGACCTTCGCCTGTTTCTCGTAATTCAACGCACTGAGTTTGTACTGGGCATCGGCGGCGTCGAACCCTGCGCGCAGGACCTGGTCGTTCAAGATCGCGATCACTTCACCCTTGACGACGCGTGCTCCCTTGGAGACCAACCACTCCTTGACAACTCCTCCCTCCTCGGGGCTGAGCATGACATCTTCATAGGCTTTGACGATACCCGTGACCTGGATCGCGTCCGCGAAAGGGGCGGCCTTCACTTCTTCCACCCGCACATTGACGGAGGGTATGGTTGTCTGAGTATCGTTCTGGCCTTCTATCTTGGCGTCCGTTTGGGAACAGGCTGAAACGCCGATCGCCAGGGCGAAGGTCAGGAGTATTCCGAAAAGCACGTTCGGTGTTTTCATGGCTTCTTGTACCTTTGGATTGATATGAGGGTGAGACATCATTATTCCTGGTTCGTACGAATATTTTTGGGATACACGCTTAACAGTTGATCGAAGCTGGCCCCGGCAACCAGGTAATCGAAAATCGCCTGAAAACGATTCACCTGGGCCTGCGTCAGTGCGATCTGGGCATCGCTGACTTCCAACTGGGTGCCGGAACCGCTCAGGAACCGTGTGGTCGCGATCTTGTATCCGCGCCCGGCTTGTTCCACCGTCTTCCCCTGCGCTTCGATACGCTTGCGGGCCTGCTGGAGCTGCAGGATGGTGGAATGGACCGCCGTCCGGAGGTTTGTTTCAAGCCCGGTGACCGTTTCCTCAACCTTTTTGACGTCGATCTCTGCCTGTTCCACGCGGGCGTTTGTCTGCAATCCCCCGAAGAGACTGAACGACAGGTTCAATCCAACCGAAGAACTGGCGATGAAGTCGTTGGTCGAAAAGTTCAGCGTATTCTTCGCCATTTGGTACTGATAGTTCCCAAATGCTGCCAGCACGGGAAAGTAGTTGGAGCGTTGTGCGCTGACGAAGGCACGGTTGACATCGACCTGATGACGCATGGCGCGCAGGTTGTTGTTCCGTTCCAGAACGCGGTCCATGGCGTCAGTGAAGAGGGCCGGGTCAATCGGGTCGAAAAACAGCTTTCCGCTCACCTCAAGCGGTTCAGAGGGGGCCAGTCCCATCGTGGCCCGGAGTCCATCCAGGGCAAGGGCATAGTTATTTTCGGCCTGGATGACTGTGGGACGGAGGTTCTCAACCCCGACGCTGGCCCGGAGCTCGTCATACTCGGAAAGGAGTCCCTGTTGACGCAGGAGCTCCACATTCCGAAGGTTCTCTTCCGCGTTCTGCAGGGTGGAGCGCATCATCTCTCGTACTTCGGCGGCAAGCAGCGCGCCGTAGTACGCTTTGCGAGCCTTGGCGATCGTTTCATGCTCCTTCGCCAGGAGAAGCTCATCTGCCACGTTTCTGTAGACGCGGGCGGCTCCGACGCCGACAATTACCGTCGCGTTAAAAAGAGTCTGACGGGCGGTGACGGAGAAATTCATGGCATGGTCCGATCCGATCTCGATGGGAACGATCTTACCGCTCTTGGGATCGTCGAAATCCGGGAGAAAGAAAACCGGCTTCTTGAGGGCGCGGCTGTATTGTCCGGAGAAATCAACGGCCGGAAGGGCGTACCCCCATGCTTCCATGACCTGGGCATCGGCCTTCTGAACCTCCAGGCGGGAGGTCGCAAGTTCCGGATTTTTCTGTAGTGCCACCTGGAGTACTTCCTCCAGGGAATAAATTCTGGTGGTTTCGTTTTGAGCCGGGAGGGATTGTGACGCGATCAGTACGCAAAGTCCTATCCAAGCTGTCTGAAGCAAGCGAAATCCTTTCATACAATTCCTCGGTGATGGTGTAGTTCGGTATTCTCAGTTTTTCTACAGTGAATTTTGATGGATCGGTTACGGTGCAAATGAAACGGCGACGGCTTTCTATTTTGCCGGATCTCTCAGCATGGATTGGAACAGCATGGCCATGGATTTTTGCAGGACTTTTTCCAGATCCATGCCCAGCATGTTCTTGAAGTATTCCTCCTGCGTATCCATTCGCATCATAATTCCATTGGAGTTCGACCAGAGGATCATCGAACATTCTGCCGGGTCGACGTCGGGGCGAATATCTCCTTCATCGATCCCGCGTTGAATCAGGTCGATCACAAGCTTCCAGAGCTTCTGATTCCCTGTATGGCACAACCCCATCATCTCTTCAGAAACCTGGGTGTGAAACAGCGGATTTTGAAAGAAGTAGAACATGCGGAAGAAACTTCGATGCTCCTTGAAGTAACGGTAGTACGTATCGCCAAGGTTCTTGATCTTCACGATTGTCGGCTCATCCGTAGACGTTGCTTCCGCGAGCATATTGTGGAGGATGTCTATTCCACGGATCATAACCCCGAGGTACAGATCCTCTTTGCTCTTGTAGTAGAGGTAGAGGGTCCCTTTACTCAATTCAGCAGCTTCTGCAATCTCGTCCATTGTCGCGGGCTGAAGGCCCTTCTCAAAAAACACCCTCTGCGCTGCATTGAGTATCTCCTCCCTGCGATGTTCCCTCTCCCGCTCTTTTCTCTCTGGAATTCCCATTTTTACCCCATTTTATTTAATGACTTACGGTCATCTATTACGCTCTAGTATAGCGAAAAGTTGCACGCTGACCTAATAATCAGTCCCTATTAAAACATTTTAACTGAAATTATCGGAAAACGTCAAAGAAACGTGAGTTCTGAGGCCGTGAGATCAGGAATCTGCAATTGTGAGGCCAGAAGAGGCCGGGGGGTTCGAAAAAAAGGTACACTCAGTGAATGAAGGCGTGCAGTAGAATATGAGGGTCAGTCATTCGGCTTGATCGGTTTCGTCATAGAACAGCGGATTTCAAATACAATCGGAGTTGCAAGCCCCCAGCAAACACTTTCAGACAAATGACAGGCCCTTCCATACAACGGGACGAGGTTGAAGCAATCGTTAGCAAGCATTCCGACGTCTCTCCCTTTTAATCCTGGTGAACATTCTCCGGATTATTGAAAAAAACGTCATGTCTCGTGCTTACTATCACCCCCATGGCGCTTTTCTTCCAATTGACAAAGGTTTTTCATCCGGTGTTCAAACAGGAGTGCCATCGTTTGAAATCACCAAATATTTCGTATTATAACACGATTCAACGACTTCTATCGTCGTTTCCGCAATACTTAAAGACATTCCATGGAAATTCTACGTCCGAACGAACCCCTGTTTCTCGTAATCTTTAATGTTTTCGTCATCATCATGCTGGTGGTGGATCTCAAAGTATTCCACCGGCATGCCCACGAGATCAAGATCAAGGAAGCCCTCCTCTGGAGTGCCTTCTGGATCATGCTCGCCATGCTTTTCAATACACTCCTGTATTTCTGGTTGGGGAGCGAAGTCGCCCTGCAATTCTTCACCGGTTACCTGATTGAAAAATCACTCAGCGTTGACAACCTCTTTGTATTCCTCCTGATCTTCTCGTACTTCAAAGTCCCGGCCAAGTACCAGCACAAAGTTCTTTTTTGGGGGATCCTGGGAGCGTTGATCATGCGCAGCATCCTGATCGGTGTGGGAGTCGCACTCATCGCCACATTTCACTGGATTATCTACCTTTTTGGAGCATTTCTGATTTTTACCGGCATCAAAATGGGGTTGCAGAAAGAGACGGCAGAACTCCGCCCGGAAAAAAACATCATCGTCCGGTTCTTTAAAAAACTGATGCCTGTGACAGCAGGGTACCATGGTGAAAAATTCTTCCTGAAAATTGGCGGCAAAACGTATGCAACCCTGCTCTTTGTCGTCCTGATCATCGTTGAGACCACGGATCTGGTATTTGCGGTTGATTCGATCCCTGCGATTTTCGCCATCACCACCGACCCGTTCATTGTGTACACCTCCAATGTGTTCGCCATTCTCGGCCTGCGCGCGTTGTATTTTGCCTTGGCAGGGATCATGGATCTTTTCCACTATCTCAAGATCGGCCTCTCGATTGTCCTGACGTTCGTCGGCGTCAAGATGGTCATGGCAGATATTTATCCCATCCCCATTGTGCTCGCGCTGAGTGTCGTGGCTGGAGTTTTGCTCGTCTCGGTGGTTGCCTCGATCCTCTGGCCCAAGCAACCGGAGAAGGAAAAAGGGAAGTAGAGCTTATTGTTTGACCAACTGTACCAGGTTGGTGAGCGTTGCCTTCGCGTCCCCGAACACCATCATCGTCTTCTTTTCGTAGAACAACTCGTTATCCTCCCCCGCAAACCCGGGGTTCAGGCTCCGCTTGAGCACGATGGTCGATCGTGCGTGGTCGACATTCAAAATAGGCATGCCGTACAGCGGACTGTCTTTCTTGGTACGCGCTGCCGGGTTCACCACGTCGTTCGCCCCGATGACCAGGGCCACATCGGTATTCTGGAAATCATCGTTAATCTGATCCATCTCCAGCAATAAGTCATAAGGGACGTTCGCCTCCGCGAGAAGGACGTTCATATGTCCCGGCATGCGTCCCGCGACCGGATGGATCGCATACCGCACCTGCATTCCCCGCTCTATCAGATAATTCGCCAACTCATGGAGCACGTGTTGTGCCTGGGCGACGGCCAGCCCGTACCCCGGAACAATGATGACGGACTGAGCGCTGTCCAACATCGTAGCCGCGTCCTCGGGGGTATAGCGTATGACTGTTCGCTGTTGCACCGTTTCGGAGCTCGAGGGACCGCCATCGCTGCCGACTCCCGCGAACAGGACATTGGCAAGCGACCGATTCATGGCCTTGCACATGATGTTCGTGAGGATCAAACCGGAAGCCCCCACCAACGCACCACTGATGATCAGGACGTTGTTCGAGAGGACAAATCCCGTTGTTGCGCCGGCGAGACCGGAGTAGGAGTTCAGCAACGAAATGACCACCGGCATATCCGCGCCCCCAATAGGGATGACGGTCGTGACGCCAAGGATGAGAGCGAGCACCAGGATGATAAGAAGGAGGTACCATTGACCCGGGTCAAGAGCGAACATGATGCCGAGAACAAGCACAACGCCGACCCCAAGCCCGTTGATGTGTTTTTGGTACGGGTAGAGGACGGGCGCTCCTCGCATCACCCCTTGCAGTTTTGCCCAAGCGATGAGGCTCCCCGTGAATGTGACGGATCCAATCAACACGCTGAGTGTAATAGGGATGAGAACGTCGATTGCAGATTCCGGCATGCGGATATATTCCGCATAGGCAACGAGGGTCGAGGCGCCGCCCCCCAGGCCGTTCAGGAGCGCGACCATTTGAGGCATGGCAGTCATCTGCACGGTGCGCGCAATGATCAATCCGATCGCCGAACCGATGATCAAACCCGCGAGAATGTAGGTGGTGTCGATGATCTTCTGGTCGGCGAGGGTGACGATGACGGCCAGGAGCATCCCGAATGCACCGAAGAGATTCCCGCGGCGCGCGGTTTTTGGGGAACCAAGAAATTTCAGGCCGAGAATGAAGAAGACGGACGCGACGAGATACGCGAAAGTGGCAAGAACGTTCATGGAGTGCCTGTTTTCGATTCTTTTTTCTTATCCTTTTTGAACATCCCAAGCATCCGATCTGTCACGAGAAATCCCCCCACGACATTAATCGTGGCAAAGATCACCGCGAGCGTGCCGAGATAGACGCTTAGTCCTCCGTGGCCTTCCCCGGCGGCAATGAGCGATCCGACGAGCGTGATGCCCGAGATGGCATTGGAGCCGGACATCAACGGCGTATGGAGGAGCGGTGGAACTTTGCTGATCAATTCCACGCCCAGGAAAATGGCGAGGACGAAAATCACAATGGAAAACATCAACGCTTCGGTCATATTCCTCTCCTGCGGTTAAAGGGACTTCCTGATAAGTTCGTTGACCACCTCGCCCTGATGAGTGATGCAACAACCTTTGACAATCTCATCGGCGAAGTCGGGCTTGGAATCGGCCTTCGGAAACATGTGCCGGAAAAGGGTAGTGATGTTCTTGGCATACATCCGGCTTGCATCGACGGGGACCGAGGCTGCAAGGTTGACCGGTCCAAGAATCGAGATGCCGTTATGAACAACCGTCTTTCCTGCCTGCGTCAGTTCGCAATTGCCCCCCGTCTCGGCAGCCAGGTCGATGATCACAGACCCGTGGCGCATCAATCCCACCATCTCCGCAGTCATCAGGAGCGGTGCTCGTTTTCCAAAGATCTGCGCTGTGCTGATGACGACATCCACTTTTGGCAGACGTGAACCGATCGCTTCCATCTCCTTCTTAATAAATTCGGGTGATTGCTCGAGTGCATACCCGCCCGCCGACTCGGTTTGTTCCGGAAGTTCCATATCAATGAACAACGCTCCCAGACTTTTGACTTGTTCCTTAACCGATGGCCGCGGATCGAATGCCTCCACTTTTGCCCCGAGGCGTTTTGCCGTGGCGATAGCCTGCAATCCGGCTACGCCCGCCCCGAGGATCAACACAACGGCCGGCGGGACGGTGCCGGCAGCGGTCATCAATAAGGGGAACATCTTGTCGAGTTTCCCCGAGGCGAGGAGAACCGCTTTGTAGCCGATGATGGTTGACATGGAACTCAGGGCGTCCATGCTTTGGGCGCGCGTGATACGAGGGATGTATTCCATCGAAAAACTGGTAATGCGGCGCCGGGCGAAGATCCGGACAACGTCGGCATTGGAAATGGGAGCCATAAATCCGATGTAGGTGGATCCTTCGCGCACCAACTCCGCCTCATCCTTCTTCAATACGGGGTGGAACTGCGGCGGCTGGACTTTCAGTACTGCATCCGTGGAATCATACAGCAATTGGGGGTCGGTAATGATTGTTGCGCCGGCCCGCTCATAGGCAGCGTCACCGAACGACGCGGCCACCCCGGCCCCCGTCTCTACAAAGACCTCATGGGAACTACGGGTGAGGGAGGAAACAACATCCGGGACAACGGCAACGCGAGTTTCCCCCGGGCCTATTTCTTTTGGGATTCCAATCTTCACGAGAACTCTCCATGGGGAGTGTGGAAAACGCAGGTTCGCAGGTGATTTTTTCGGAACGAAAATTCAGAAGAAATGTCCTGAACTGCAAGGCAAAACAGGCAAGGAGGGGGGACCTTCCGAAGCGGCTCACCGTGGTCTCAGGGAGCGCCCGTCAGCCTGTCATACTATCCGTGATGTCCACCGTGGATAGTTGAACGGACTGCAAGTAGGTGTGAATACTGTTTGCCGCTTGTTTTCCATCCCGCATCGCGAGAATCACGGTGGCCCCGCCACGTGACAAATCCCCCCCAGCGAAAACGCCGGGACGGCTTGTTTGCTGACGGTCGTCGGTGATGATGACCCCGCGTTTGCCGGTCTTCAGTCCGGAGGTCGTCGATTGGATGATCGGGTTCGGTTGCTGGCCGATCGCTTCAATGACGGTGTCCACCGCGATGCTGAATTCAGATCCCGAGACCGGGATGGGTTTCCGTCGGCCCGAATCATCCGGTTCACCCAGCTCCATCCGCTGGCATTCAAGGGAGGTCACCACATGGTGCTCATCGCCGATGATCCGGAGGGGATTGGTCAGCATGAGGAACTCGATTCCTTCCTCCTCCGCGTGGTGTACTTCTTCGAGGCGGGCCGGCATCTCCTGGCGGGATCGCCGGTAGACGAGGACTGCACGTTCTGCACCGAGCCTGCGGGCTGTTCGAACGGCATCCATCGCAGTGTTCCCGCCGCCGATGACGGCGACGTTCTTTCCCAGGCGGATCGGCGTGTCGTAGTCCGGGAACTGATAGGCTTTCATGAGGTTGACGCGTGTCAGGAACTCATTCGCTGAATACACACCGGTCAGTCCCTCGCCGGGAATCCCCAGGAAATGCGGGGTGCCTGCGCCGGTGCCGAGAAAGACGGCGGAGAAGCCCCATTCATCCATAAGCTCATCGACGGTGGCAGTTCGACCGACAAGGAAATTGGTGATGATCTCGACCCCCATCGCTTTGATTCGTTCCGCTTCGAGATCGAGAATCGTGCGGGGAAGACGAAATTCCGGGATACCGTACCGCAACACTCCACCGACGGCATGAAGCGCTTCGAACACGGTCACCTTGTAGCCGAGTTTTGCAAGTTCCGCGGCACATGTCAATCCGGCCGGCCCTGATCCGACAATTGCCACCTTTTCATCGCGTTTCGTTTCGACCATGGGCGGGGAGAACAGGTTGTGTGTCATTTCATAATCGGCCACAAACCGTTCCAATTTTCCGATGGCGACCGGCTCATGCTTCTTCCCCAGCGTGCAAACGGCTTCACATTGTTCTTCCTGGGGGCAGACACGCCCGCAGATCGCGGGGAGGGAATTGGCCTGGCGAATCGTCTGCACCGCCCCGGCATAGTCCTTCACAAGTATTCGCTGAACAAACGAACGGATATCGATCCCTACCGGACACCCTTCGGTGCAGACGGGGTTCTTGCATTCGAGGCAGCGTGCGGCTTCGATCTGAGCCCGTTCTTCATTGAACCCAAAAGAGACCTCGAGAAAATTTCCTTTCCGTTCCCCTGCATTCTGTTCCAACGAGCCCTGTCGTGGAATTTTCATCCGTTCGGAAGGTTTTAATGAATTAAATGCGCTCATGCATGCTCCGGGAGAGTCGTTTGGAGATACCGCTGATGCGCGAGACGTTCAAGTTCCGTATAACTTCGGTTGCGCATGATCAGCTCGTCAAAGTCAACTTTGTGTCCGTCGAATTCCGGCCCATCGACGCAGGCAAACCTCATGGTCCCATCCACCGTGACGCGGCACCCGCCGCACATTCCGGTCCCATCTACCATGATGGCATTCAGGCTCACGAAGGTAGGGACACAGTAATTCCTGGTGAGATTCGAGACCGCTTTCATCATTGGAAGCGGTCCGATGGCGTACACCGCCGCGATCCCGAGTGATCGATCATCGAGCATCTCCCTCAACGGGTCCGTGACAATCCCTTTCCGCCCAAGCGACCCATCATCGGTTGTCGTGATCACACGGTTCGAAACCCGGGCCATTTCCTGTTCCAGGATAACGAGCTCGCTGGTGCGCCCGCCAATGATGCTGTAGACGTTGTTACCGGCCTCCCGCAATCCGCGCGCAATAGGGTAGATCACGGCCGTTCCCACGCCGCCTCCGACGCAGGCAACCGATCCATGATTTTCAATCGGAGTGGGAGTGCCGAGTGGTCCGACGACATCGCTGAGGGAATCCCCCTCCTGCAAACTGCAAAGTAACTGGGTTGTCTTTCCAATGGCCTGGACGATGAGCGTAATGGTGCCGGCCACCGGGTCGCTGTCGACCAGCGTGAGCGGAATGCGTTCCCCCGATTCTACCACACGAACAATAGCAAAATTGCCGGGGCGCCTTTTCGGGGCAATATAGGGAGCGTGCACGACAAACCTGGTGATGGTTGAAGCAAGACGCTCTTTTTGGATGATGCGGAACACAGGGTTTTCTCCGTTGTGGTGGAAGAGTGAAACGTCAGGCGAGAGCGCCGTCGTCCTTGATGCAATTCATCGGGCACACATCGATGGCTCTCCGGATATCATCCTCTTCACGCGGATCGGTCGGCTGTTCCATGATGTAATAGTAGCTCGAGTCGTTGCTGTACATGAAGTTCTGCAAAGCGTAGGAAAAACACAGTCCGCAACCATTGCATTCTCCCGTGACATAGTATTTTCCCGGAACGTTTTCCGGAAGTCGTTCACCTGCTGTCGGCATGGATGGATCCTTTGAACGTGATGGTAGTAAGATGGGCTCACTTCGGCAAGGAATATGCCAGACAGTGCGATGGCGCAGGGGCTCTTTTTCCAAGCCGTTCCCGGCAATGAGAACGATCAGACAAGAACGATTCCCACATTTAACAAAAGGATTCCAAGAAACGATAGAGGCGTCTCTGCCGGAAATCACGGTGATGAATTTTTCAACAGAGCATCATCACAGCTGATTCAGCGCGCGTTTCAGGTCGTGCATAATGTCGTCCGGTTTTTCCAGGCCGATGGAGAGCCGGATACCCGCCGGATCGATTCCGCGTGCGATCTGTTCCTCCGGAGGAATACTGGAATGTGTCATCGAGGCCGGATGCTCGATCAATGTCCGGATGTTGCCAAGGCTGACCGCCAGGGTCATGGTATAGGAATTCTTTGCGATGAAGTTAACAAACCGTTCCGCCTTCCGGCGTTGCTCGGCAATGGTTCGTGCCTTGGGGACGAAGTACAACATGGTTCCGGGCGCGAACTTTCCTTCGTAATCATGCATCAGCGTGTGAGCAAGGGTGCGTTGCTTGTACGAATCGAGTCCCGGATAGCGCACAAAACTGACTCTCCGGTCCCGTTCCAGAAACTCCGCAATCACCTGTGCCGACTGCATCTGCTGACGGAAGCGAACGGCGAGCGAAGGAAGGCCATACACAAGAAGAGGCCACGCGCTCTTTGCGGGAAGAACTCCTCCAAAGTCCTTCCGGTACATGAGAAGTCGGTCATAACTCCACGATGGTCCGACGACCACACCCCCCATATCGGTGCCGAATCCACAGATTCCTTTGGTTAACGACTCGACAACGAAGTCGATGCCAAATTCGATCGGGCGCTGGCAGAACGGCGTCGCGAATGTATTATCCACCGCGGTGTAGAGATAATGGTCCCGGTGACGATGCTTGTTGTGGTTTCTGGCAATGCGGGCGACCTGCTGCATGTCGATCAGTTCCATGGTTGGGTTCACGGGGGTCTCGAAATAGAGCAATCGCGTGGAGGGGGAGATCGCATTCCTGAGGGCGACAAGGTCGTTAAAATCGACCCACTTCACGTTTATCTTGTAGCGAGGCATCCAGTTCTTCAGCAGAGAAAAGGTACAGCCGTACAACATTTTGTGGGCGACGATTTCATGTCCGGTTCCCAAAAGAATTCCACAGAGAGCAGAGATGGCTGCCATACCGGTGGCAAACGTCACGGCGCAATCCCCTCCTTCCGCGACGGCAAGGTTCTGTTCGAGCAGGTCTTTGTTTGGCTCGCCCAGCCTGTCGTAGATGTAGATGGGTGCGCGGGATTTGCCTGCAACGTCGTCCGTGTGATGAGCGAATTCCACGAACCCCTGGGCTCCCCGTTTGGTGGAGGAGAGCCGGAACATCGAAGAGGACGAGAGAGGGGGAACGACATGATGACTGTAGTCCCACGCAGGCGTTTTCGTCCTCCCCCAGATCATTTGCGTCTCCGGCGAGTAGTGCATCGCCGTGGTTTTCGTTTTCTTGGGTTCGCGCTTTTTCATGAATGGTCTCCTTTTCGTTCTTTGAGCGCACGTTCGACGAATGGCGCCAGGATGGTTTGAAGATTGGGTTGGCCGATCTCCTCGAGGTCATAGAAGACCCGCAGGGCCGGCCGTTTCAGCTTGATGATCCGTTTCAGATTGATCGGGGTCCCGATGATGACGACGTCGCACGGCACTCTGTTAATCGTGGCCTCGAGGTCCTTCATTTGCCGGGGGCTGTATCCCATGGCCGGCAGGAGCGTCCCGATCTCGGGATAGGTCTCGAAGGTCTTCTTGATTTCACCGCTGACATACGGTCGGGGATCGACGATGACGCCCGCTCCAAATTTCCGCGCTGCGACCGTCCCAGCCCCGAATTTCATCTCTCCATGGGTCAGCGTGGGACCATCCTCGATGACGAGTACTCTCTTGCCGGCAATCAGTTCATACTGTTCTACGCTGATTGGGGATGCCGCTTCGATGATCGTAGCATGGGTATTGACAAGGCGGATGTTCGCCCGCAGTTGGAATACCGCTTCGGGGGACGAAGAGTCGATTTTATTGATGATGACGGTGTCGGCCAGGCGAAGGTTTGTCTCGCTCGGATAATAGGTGAGCTCGTCCCCGACCCGCAACGGATCGGCAACGACGATACTGCAGTCCGGTTGATAAAACGGGGTATCGTTGTTCCCCCCATCCCATAGGATGACATCTGCTTCCTGTTCGGCTTGCCGCAAGATTGCCTCGTAATCGACACCAGCGTAGACGATGGTCCCACTTACGATATGCGGCTCGTATTCCTCCATCTCTTCGATCGTGCAGTTGTGTTTACGGAGGTCCTCAATGGAACTGAACCGCTGCACCCGTTGTCTCTCCAGATCCCCGTACGGCATCGGATGGCGAATGGCGGCGACCTTCAAGCCATGGTCGCGCAGGATGTGTGCCGCTTTCCGGCACGTCTGACTTTTCCCGCTCCCGGTCCTCACGGCGCAGATGGAGACGACCGGCTTGGTGCTTTTCAGCATCGTGCGCGTCGCGCTGAGGAGGGTAAAATGAGCCCCTGCGAAGGATGCGCGGGAGCCAAGGCTCATCACGGATTGGTATGGGACGTCGCTGTACGAGAACACCACCTCATCGACATGGTATTTTCGGATCAGGTTTTCCAGATCCTTCTCTTCATAAATGGGGATCCCTTCGGGATAGAACGCGCCGCTGAGCGACGCCGGATACCGTCTCCCCGCGATGTTGGGGATTTGCGCCGCGGTGAATGCGACGACGTGATAGCGGGGGTCATCCCGGTACAGGACGTTGAAGTTGTGAAAATCACGTCCCGCCGCACCGGCGATCAGGATGTTCATGGGTTTCAAGCCTTCGATTCCAGGTACGGGAGTTTTCATAGGGGCACCATCATGTGAGGGAAAGTTCTTCCGAATCAAAAATCATGCTGAGCAATGCCATACGGACATACAGACCGTTCTGCGCCTGGCGGAAGTACGCGGCCCTGGGGTCGCGATCGACGGCCGGGTCGATCTCCACGGAACGGGGGAGAGGATGCAGGATGATCGCGTCGCGTTTGATGCTGTGCAGGACCGTCTCATCGATGTTGTACTGCCGGAGATCGACATCCGTCCGCTCCAAACGTTCCCGGTTGATGCGGGTCTGATAAATGACGTCGACTTGCGATAGGACGGATCCGGGGCGCGAGAGCAATTCGTACGTGACGTTGTGTTCATCCAGGTGTTTCAGAATATCCGGTTTGATCTGCATCTCCCGGGGTGCGAGGAAGTACAATTTGACGCGTTCGAACTTGCTGAGCAGGTAGGCCAGGGATCGCGCGGTCCTGCCCGTGTCCAGAGCTCCAATCAGAAGCACGGAAAGACCGTCCATGGTTTTGCACTCGCGATAGATCGTATAGAGATCAAGAAGAGCCTGCGTGGGATGTTGTCCTCCCGCACTATCCCCCGCGTTGATAACGGGGACGGGGGAAACCGCTGCTGCGCGCGCTGCGCCTCCCTCCTCCGTGTGCCTGAGGACGACCACATCGCAGTAGTTCCCGACGATCCGTATGGTATCTTCAAGAAACTCTCCCGAGACCGCGGAAGAAAACTCCATCGCGGATTCCGTGGAGAGGACCTTTCCCCCCAACCGCAGCATGGCGGCTTCGAACGAGAAACGGGTGCGGGTGGAGGGTTCATAGAAGAGTGTCGCCATGAGCTTATTCTCATAGTCCTTGGTCCCACCCCGCCTGACGATTTTCTCCATCTGCATCGTCCGTGAAAAGAGTTCCATGAGCGCCGGAACGGAAAACTGTTGTGACTCAATGACGTGATGAAGCTTCATATCCTTCCCTCCCGAGAGTGGCCGGGGTCATGGGGTGATTTGCGTTCCAGCTTTTCCCTGAACGGCGTCAAGCAAATGGTCGCAGGAGGTAATGATGACCTCTTTTCCCCCGCGTTGAAGAAAACGAATGGCAGATTCGATTTTCGGCCCCATACTTCCAGGCGGAAAATGTCCCTGTTCGAGATACCGCTGCATCTGCCCCGCAGTGGCCCGTTTGAGACCGCGTTGCGTCGGCTTCTTGTAATCGAGGTAGACCTGTTCGACGTCCGTGCTGATGATCAGGCAATCGATCCCTAATCCCGATGCAAGCAGCGCAGAGGCACGATCCTTATCGATCACCGCCTCGATTCCCTTGACCGTCTGGTCCTCTTCGATGACGATGGGAATGCCGCCGCCCCCCAGTGCGATCACAATAATTCCCAACTCCATGACCTGGCGGATGATTTCCTGCTCGAGCACCGCAACAGGCTCGGGCGAAGCAACGACGCGCCGATATCCACGCTCCGCATCCTCCACCATCGTCCATCCAAAGCTCCGCTGACGTTCCTCGGCAACGGATTTCGAATAGAACGGCCCGATCGGTTTCGTCGGGTTTCGAAAGGCCTGATCGCTGCCCCTCACCTGAACCTGGGTCAGGATCGTCATGACCGGTGTGCAGATCCTGGCGCCGCGAAGCGCGTTGAGCATTCCCCGTTGGAGGAGATAGCCGATTTCACTCTGGGTTGTGGCCACGCAAACGTCGAGTGGTTGAGGGTACACTTCCTGTGAGGCTCGTTCGGAGCGAAGAAGCGCCGCACCGACCTGGGGGCCGTTGCCGTGGGTGATAATGATACGCCAACCGTCGGTGACAAGCTGGGCAATGCGACGTGCCGTTTCGCGCGCATTGGTCAGTTGTTCCTGGGGGGATCCGCGCTGTCCTGCACGAATCAGGGAGTTGCCGCCAATCGCTATGAGAGCGCTCCGGAGCATGAGACATTTTTATTGCATCAACTGCAGCATGATGGCTTTCTGAACGTGAAGACGGTTTTCAGCCTGTTGAAACACAACGGAATATTGTGCATCGATCACCTCGTCCGTGACCTCATCGCCCCGATGAGCAGGAAGACAATGCATGAAGATCGCCCCGGGTTTCGCCTTTCCCATCAAATTGCGGTTAACCTGGAAGGGCTGAAAGATCTTCCTTCGCTCTTCGGCTTCTGACTCCTGCCCCATGGAAGCCCATACATCTGTGTAGACGACATCCGCCGCGTGGATTGCCGTGTCAGGGTCATGGGAGATCTCAATTCTTGCACCGGAAAGGGACGCATCGCCCATTGCCAGCCTGAGCGCATCCGAATTCGGTTCATATCCTTTGGGGCAGGTGATGGTGACGTGGACACCGAGGCGTGCCCCGGCGAACATGAGGGAATGCGCCACATTATTACCGTCGCCGACATAGCAAAGTTTGAGTCCGGCCAGCGATCCTTTCACTTCCTGGATTGTAAAGTAATCGGCCATCGCCTGGCACGGGTGAGAGTAATCGGTCAGGCCGTTGATCACCGGGACCGACGCAAAGCGCGCCATATCGAGCACAACCTGGTGTGAGAAGGTCCGGATCATAATCCCCTGCACCATGCGCTCGAGATTCTTGGCCACATCGTGCAGGGACTCGCGTTTACCGAGGTTGATCTCGGTCGGGAGAAGCAGGAGGGAGAATCCTCCGAGTTGTTGGATCCCGATATCGAAGGTCGCGCGCGTGCGGAGTGAAGGCTTTTCGAAAATCATCGCGAGCGTTCTTCCCTTGAGGGAACCGGCGAACTTTTCCGGATGCGATTTCACAGTGGAGGCAAGCGAAAGCGTTGCAAGGATTTCCTCGCGGGTGCGATCGCGGATAGAGAGAAAATCTTTCTTCATCGTGAGCTCCCGGTGATGGTGAGCGGGATCATCCTATGCGTGATCTGGAACTGCAAAAGCGGCAGATTTTGAATGCCGGCGGAATGGGTGCACGAGGAAGGGTCAAGTTCTATGCCATCTGGCCGGTTCCGATTTTTGGAAGAGGGGGAGGTTTGACAGGGGATTTGAGGCGTGGGGCAAGGATGAGAAATAACGGTCACGGAAATCGGAAGAGGGTTTCCGAAAAAATCCAATATGATCCCAATCGTAAGAACAAGGCGAGCTGAGAATCCCCTTGCCTTTTCCGGCGATATTCGGTATCTTGGCACTTGCTCGTCAAGCCTGTTGCTGCAGAACAGGCTTT
>JBBEBV010000260.1:3065-20597 GCA_040882165.1 Bacteroidota bacterium | reverse complement strand
GGTGGTGGCAGTCGTTTCCAGGCCGTTCATCGAATGCGGCTTGACTTTCCACACAAAAAATCGTAGCCTCAACAGGTTTTTTTCATGGTTCCCTCGAAAACGTTGAATGCCCGCGATGCCTCGTGAACCCCATGTTTTTGTGCTGTACTCCTCCCGTCACCGCCGGTGTGGCCAGTTTATCGAGCGGGCGGACTACAGGGTTCTTTCCGAAAACGATCTCCTCACCTGGTCAAGGGACCTTAACACCAATGGAACGATCAAGCCGCTGACTCTGCACTGCGTTGCCTGCTCGGAAGATTTTCCTGCGACACATCTTCGCATCATCGAGGACATCGACCCCAAGCCAAGGACCCTCGTTCCGGAAATAGAGATCAAACAATTCAATCCCCGGGACTGGATTGTAAAGCGATCCTGACGGAATATGCAAAAAAGAACAATCAGCCACAGTCGGGGGCGCACTGCAGCCGGAGGGCCGGAGGCGTACAACTAAATCATTCGCGTTCCGTCGTGAACTTCGTGGAAAAAAGAATAACCGTTATTCAACTCAACCTCGTTCAACTCCAGGAGTTCCCATGAACAACATCTACAAACACATCGAGCTCACCGGCACATCTTCCACCAGCATTGAGGACGCCATCCAGGGGGCCGTTGCACGTGCCTCCCATTCCGTGCGCAATATGCGCTGGATGCAGGTTCTGGAAACGCGCGGGCACATCAACGGCGGGAAGGTCGATCAGTGGCAGGTAACTATTAAGGTGGGCTTTACCCTGGAAGAGTGATTCGATCGCAGCAAGTACAAGAACGAAGGGAAGAGAGCGGAGCCGGATGCCTGGGGGAGAGGTCCACGATCACCGTGCAAACCAGCGTTCGATGACTCGTTGAATGACTTCGCCGATTTTCCGCTGGTTTTCCGGATTGCGGAGAAACTCAGCGCTGACACCATTGTCTCCAATTTCCAGCAGAACCCGGATTGGGGCATAATTAATATTTTCATCCAGGCTGTAAAAAGCGCGCTTGGTCGTTTCACGGCAGCGGTAGTCGTTCCGTCCCGTTGAGCTGTCAAACAACACACCGCGATTCTCGAGGTTCGTCACTCTGCAAATCTCCGATACCAGGTCTTCCGCGAGCACGCGGTTCTGTTGTTCGTACTCGTCCCCCTCATGAATAAATCCCCAGCAGGCATGTCTGCGCGTTCCGCCGTTGTTGTGGACGGAGACAAAAACGTCGGGACGGCGTTTGTTTGATTCCTGCAGCTCATAGGCATACCCGGAAATCCTGCCTAGCGTGTCGAGGGCCGCTGTATGGGCTATGACGGTGTTGCTCCCCTGCCGGGCATGATGAACCGTCTCGACATCGTGACTCCAAACCCTGTATACTTGCACGACGCCGGTCGAGGCTGCCATGGCCGCTTCAACGATACCGTTACAGACGTCCGCTTCGTTGAAATCCCTGCCGGTGTCGGTTTGATGAGAGGGTTGGTAAACCACCACCGGGGTTCGAACGGTCATTTCCCTGGTCGGGGAACAACCGACGGCGAAAAGAATCGCACCAAGAGTAAAGAAAGTGATCCGTTTCATGGGGGGAGTTGGAATGCTGATCTGTGGGGAACAAACGAACCGCAGCACCGGGAGTTCAGAACAGCGAAACTTTTTCCATCGAGTCACGCCAATCCTCAGTGGTTTTCACGACGCGCTCAGCCATGATCTTCATCATGTGTTTGATAACGGCCGGATAGCTCGTGAGAAGTTCATCCACCGTAATGTGGACGTGCAGGAGGAGTGTGGATTCCTGCGCTATCATGGTCGCCGTACGCGGAACGTTCAGGAGAAAACCCAATTCCCCGATGACGGTACCGGGCCTGGAGATCTCCGCAACGGAAAAGTCTCTCTTATAGACCCCGACCCTGCCGGAAAGAAGGACGTACCATCCATCGCTCGGTTCCCCTTCCGCCACAATCATCTCGCCGCTACGGTAGTATTCCTTTTTCGAAGGAAGGTCTGCCAGATTGTAAACATCGTGTGCCATGACAGGGTCAATGTACTTGTTCCCTCTTTGTTAGTCAACAAAAATGACGAATTTGTGATCCCCATCAATCGCCGGCCATAACAATCATCCCCGCTGTTGTTGGGTGGACACACGCTCCACGTTTTTCCACACTCTTAGAAGGTTCAATCCCCAAAGCTTCGCGATCTGTTCCTCGGTATATCCGCGCCGGACGAGCTCGATGGTGACATTGAGCGTCTCGGCCGCGTTATTCCATCCCAGGACCCCGCCACCCCCGTCAAAGTCCGAACTGATCCCGACATGATCGATCCCGATTAATTTGACAGCATGATCAACATGGTCGACAAAATCGCTGACCGTGACAGGCGTCAGCGGGTGCTTCTGGTCGATCGATCGCATCCGTTCGCGAAATGCGGTACGTTGTTCCTCCGAAAGTGCCTGCATCGTGCGCCGCATTCCCCCCTGGCTTTCCGGCAAGCCGAACTCCCGGCGAAGTTCCGCAACTGCTTTCTGACGCTCCGGCGGAATTGGCTGGGTTTTGACGAAGCTGCCGAGCGCGACACACTGGATCACTCCCCCATTCGCCTTGAGTGCAAGCAAGGTTTCATCATCCATGTTCCTGGGATTTTTGTTTACAGCCGCGGCGCCGGAATGCGACGCGATCACAGGAGCTTTCGAGAAGCGGATTGCATCGAGTGCCGTTTTCTTTGAAACGTGCGACACATCCACCATGATGCCGAGGCGATTCATTTCTGCGATGACCTGCCTGCCGAATTCGCTCACGCCGTTGTGTTCTGCTTCCGGTTCACCGGCAGCGGGGTTGGCAGAGTCACAAATATCGTTGTGTCCGTTATGCGACAGGGTGATGTAGCGACCGCCCCGATCGTGGAATTCTTTCAGCTTTCCGAGGTCGCGACCGATGGGCCATCCGTTCTCGATGCCGATGCAGGCAATGAGCTTGCCCTTTTTCTGGATGCGCGTCACATCATCCGCCGTGTAAGCGATTTCGATCCGGTCCGGGTACATCGTTTCCGCCATGCGATGGATGGCGTCAAACTTTTTGACCGCCTCGTGATACGCAGACGCATTCCCTTCCGCCGTGCGTTCTCCCTGTCCGACGTAGACGATGAAGAACCCCGCATCCAGCCCCCCCGCCTTCATTTTTTGAAGGGTAACTTGACGCGGATTGTCGGGATTTCCCGGATCGTCCTTCTCGGTTGCGAAGTCAGCCGAAATGTCGTCGTGAGTGTCGATGGTGATAACGCGATCATGGATGGCACGGGCTTTGGCAAGAAGGGCCTCGTCAGCGGTACCAGTCGGCTGTTGAGCAAATGCAAACGATGTGGACAGAAGGATGGAAAAAAAGAACACGAGGATGCGGTTCATCGGTTGGTTCTCCTGTTGAGTGTTGGAGACAGTTCAATCAAAAAATACAAAGGGATTTATCGATCTCGAGCGTCCAGTACAAACGTGTTACTCCTCGGAATGTTTCTCAGGAATGACATGGAAGACTTTCCCGCCCTCATGGGTAAAGAGGTCAACACGCCTTTTGCCGGTCTGAAATTATTAAGGAGTCCACATCTGTCTGAACCGACAGCGTCAAATCGTGCATGAAGCGTGCCTCCCGCCAGGAGCTTTTCCTTCTTGACTCCGCTCCACCTCCGTTGATCGAGCATCCCTGGTCCATGGGCCATGTCTCCATGGATCAGATCGCCTCGACCTACGCCGGTATCAACGATCTGATTATTTGTCCTTCGGTGGGGATGGAGGAGTGCGGGTTCTCTGGCGACCCGGAGCACAATGACGATTGGGCGGGAGTGAGAAGCCCTTGGCGCGATCCGTGCGATGGTCCTAACCAGGGTGCGTTACGCGCTGCACTTCTTCCAGTGAGGTGATGCCGCCCAGCGCTTTCTGAATGCCGTCAAAGTACATATCACGGAAGTTGTTCGCGACTGCGAGCGCCCTGAGCTTACCGGTGGTGACTTCACCATGGATCACGTCTCGCATCTCTTCGGTGATCGTTAGCACTTCGTGGATGGCAATGCGGCCCTTGTACCCGATCCCGTTGCAGAATTCACAGCCCGGCCCCTTAAAAAGCGTAATGCCCTTCGGAAGATGTGCAAGGCCGGCGCCCTCCAGAGTGCGAGCGTCCGGTTCATACTCCACCTTACAGCGCGAGCAAATCCTGCGAATCAACCGCTGAGCCAACACGCCGATAACGGATGAACTCACCCAGAAGGATTCAACACCAAGATTAATCAGGCGCGGGATCGCTCCAACCGCATCGTTGGTATGAAGCGTGCTGAGCACCAGGTGACCGGTCAATGCTGCCTCTGTCGCGATTGTTCCGGTTTCGGAGTCGCGTATCTCCCCAATCAGGACCACATTGGGATCCTGGCGGAGGATCGCCCGCAGCGCGGAAGCAAATGTCAAACCTCGTTCCGCGACCACCTGGACCTGGTTCACGAGTGGGAGTTTGTATTCAACAGGATTTTCCACAGTCGTGATGTTTCGGCCAATGCTCTTGATCTCGTTCAGTCCTGCGTACAATGTTGTGGTTTTCCCGCTCCCAGTCGGCCCAGTGACCAACACGATGCCATTGGGAAGAGAAAGCAGCGAACGAAACTGCCTGAGATTATTCGCTGAGAAACCGAGATTGTCGAGGCCGACGATCATCGCCGTCTTCCCGAGCAACCGGAGAACCATTTTCTCTCCGTAGAGGAGCGGGAGAGAGTTGATGCGCACGTCAAAAATCCGGTCGGCGAACGTAAGCGAAATTCTGCCATCCTGCGGAATAGACCGCTCAAACATGTCCATTCCTGCACGAGCCTTGAGCACGGCGATAACCCCTTGATGATACGCCGGGGGCAACGAGACGATCCGCTGGAGGACCCCATCGATCCGAAACCGGATCATCAGCTCATCCTCTCCCGGCTCGATGTGAATATCACTCGATCCGGATTTCGCTGCCCTGAGTAGGAGCTCATCGACGAGCTTCGCGATGGACGATTCTGTCTCGAGGTCTGCTTTCGAACCCGACCTCTTCGAGTCACGTTTTCGTATGTCAAATTTTGACAGGTCGAGGGTGGAACCCAGGCGTTGGAGTTTATCGAGCGCACCTCCGTATTTCTGCAGCGCAGACTCGAAGTCAGAGATCGTCGTGACAACAGGGAGGATTCTGCAACTGGAGATTTTCTGAAGGTCAGAACGAACCGATCCGGAAGGCGGGTCGATGAAAGCAACGGTCAACTCTAACCCGACCAGAAACACAGGAAGCGCACGATACCGGAGAATCTCTTCTTCCGTAAGGATGTTGGGTGGGGCCGTCTCGATTTCGCTGGCGATTTTCATACGGGCCAGGCCGAAGCCTTTGCAGATTGCTTCAGCAACGGCTCCCTCCGACATGCCAAGGATCTCCACAAGGGTTCGGGCAATTCCCTTTTGACGCGCTGAATCCTCAAGCATCGACTGCTTCGCATGTGTCTGGTCGGCCTGAAGCTTTCCTTCCGCAACAAGCAGATCCAGTAGTTGTTGTAGCTCGCTTTCCATTGTCTTCCGTCAACCGAAGAGTTTGTCGACGTCCTCCTGATTCAGGGCTCCCGCAGAGGCCTCTTCTTTCTTCAGAGCCCTCCGGAGTGTCAGGATTTCCTCTATATCCCGGGGGGAATACTGCTTTGTGGTGACCGTCGAACCACGCGAGGCTGCAGAGTCGGCAGCCGATTCCTCGTCGACAGAGTTGACAAGAGTCAAACCGCATGCGCCGCAGAAGAGATCATCAAGCTGACCGGCTTTGCCACACTGTTGACAGGTTTTGCCCAGCGGTGCGCCGCACGACGTGCAGAATTTACCGCCTCCCTCATTTTCAACATTGCATCCTCTGCAGACCATCATGCTCCTTTCGCACGCTCCCCGAGTACACGGATCACCTTTTCCGCGACCTCCTGGAACTTGGCTTCTTCAAACGGCTTCATCAGATAGAAATCAGCTCCGCTTTCCTTAAACTGCAGGACTTTGTCGCGCTCAGAAAGTGAGGATGTGATGACGACGATGGTCTCGGGGCTCCGCTCCTTGATTGCCCGAAGCGTCGTCAAGCCATCCACTTCCGGCATGATACCGTCGAGGAACACCGCATGGGGTTTGAACGATGCGAACTTCTCGAGCCCGACCCTCCCGTTCTCTCCTGTCTCGATGAATTCAAAGCCAACGCGTTTCAGTAACTTCACGAGAAGTATCCGCATATAGGCGGAATCGTCTACGGCAAGAACCCGATAGGCTAGCGGCATGACTGGAGACCCTTTGAACAAATTCGTACAGCGATATTAAGCAATTTCTCCGCGGAATTCCACAACCAATTGAAAACCAAGACGCATTTCCCATGCAGACGTGGTGACACGAAACACGCACTTCTTCCCGCATAAGGGTTACCCTGTTACGGGTTGTTTTCCCGGTCTTGGGAAGTGCTCCATGGACGATAACACGCAATGCTTTCCCCGGGGAGAACCATCCTTCGAGTTTTTTTCATCAATAGAAATTTTGTCTTTCAGAGGTCTATCCCCATGAATCCCCAGAAGTTAACATCCGAATCTTCGGTGATGGAACGAGTCTCCACCGTAGAGAACCCGGTACTGAGATTGATCGCTCATGTTCCCGGAAAACTCCCGTCGGAATTCAATCCAGCCAATCGGGCCTCCAGGGAAGAAGTCGTCTCGCAGGCTCGGAATTTTCCGAACATTCCGATCCTGAACAGCTTCATCAGCTCCATCTTTGACATCGTCCTGGTGCTGAACAAGGAGATGCAAATTATTCTGGCAAATGAAAACCTCCGCAGGTTCGTGGGCGTCGCCGACCGGAACTCCTTCCTGGGGCTTCGGCCGGGTGAAGTGCTGCGGTGCCTCCGCGCAGGCGAGAAGATCGAAGGGTGCGGTGCGTCGGAATACTGCCAGGAATGTGGTGCGTTGAAAGCTATCCTTGCAAGCCAGAAGGGAGAGGTTTCCATCCAGGAATCCCGCATTCTGCGGGAAGAACTCGAGGATCCTCTCGATCTGAAAGTGTACGCCTCACCATTAAGCGAGAACGGCGATCAGTACACGATTCTCGCAATTACCGATGTCAGTCACGAGAAACGGCGAAGGGCTTTGGAACGGATTTTCTTCCACGATGTGCTCAATACCGCTGGGGGGTTGCACGGATTTGTTGAATTGCTGCAGCACTCTGACGCCTTAGAGACAATGGAACTCAAAACCCCCCTTCTGAATCTCTCGAGGGAACTGGTCGAGGAGATACGGGCTCAACGGGACCTTACGGCAGCGGAGAACAACGAACTTTCGATCGCGTTGACTTACACGAAGTCGCTGGCTTTCATGCACGAAATTTGTGGTCTCTACAAGAATCATGAGGTTGCACAGTTTCGAAGCATCCGAATCGATCCGGCGTCAGCCGATTCTGACTTTCTCACTGACCATTCTCTGTTGCGGAGAGTTGTGGGAAATATGGTGAAGAACGGCCTTGAGGCTTCTCTTGAAGGCGAAACGGTTACTCTCGCCTCACGTCTCACCGAGACCGGTGTTGAATTTTCAGTTCACAATCCCCGCTTCATGCCGCGCTCCGTTCAACTGCAGATATTTCAGCGTTCATTCTCCACGAAAGGATCGAATCGGGGCCTGGGGACGTACAGTATGAAACTCCTGGGAGAGCAGTACTTGGGGGGGAAGGTGTTCTTTACGACGACGCCGGAAAATGGGACGACTTTCAAAATCCGGCTTCCTCTGGCAATAGAGGACAAGAACACCCCTTCGGGGAAAATGTTCACGGCATAAAGTCACGACGAAACGTATCGGTGTCTTCAAAGGGCGACGCACGATGGATGTGTCGCCTTTTTGTTTTTTGATGGATTCAGCGTGGAGGCAAGCGTGGATTGAGGGGGTTCATGATACTTTGCCTAGCGCACCTGCCGCATCGCCGGCTCAATCAACACGGTCACCGATGACGCCAAGACATGCGACCGGTAAACCCGGTGCGTCGCTTTTTGAAAGTCATCCGCCCTTGCTGTCGGGATCTCCATAAATTTCTGAGGGTTCCGGTCAACCAGGGGGAACCACGAACTCTGCACCTGCACCATGATCCTGTGTCCCTTCCGGAATGCGTGATACACATCCGGCATTTCAAAATTGATGGCAGCGGGCTGACCCGGAATAAACGGTTCCGGCCGTTCGAAACTCTTCCGATATTTCCCGCGGAACGGTTCGCCCCGCACAAGTTGCTGATACCCCCCCATCCTCACGGCGTTCGCAGGGACCTGTTGTCCTGAAGGAATGGGAGGCGTCGGATACGAGCCCGGATACACATCGATCAGCTTCACAACGAAATCTGCGTCCGTGCCGGTCGTGGAAACCACGAGCTTGACGTTGATCGGTCCGGCAACCACAAGGTCTTCTATCAACGGTCCCGTTTCGTACACCAGCACATCCGGACGCTGCGATGCGAATCGCTGGTCTTCCGTCATGTAGTCGGACGTAAAACCACGCGTGATATAACCCAGGTGCGGCACGGGACGGTTCGGGTCGCTGATGTACTCATCAAATGCATTCACCTCTCCTTCTGCCGATGCTTGCGTCTCCAGTTTTTCCCCTGATCTAAAGTAGAATGTGAGTGGTTTCACACCCTTCGGTGGCCACTCGGTATGCCGACGAAACTCGTTCATGCCTGTCAGGAACATGAATGCCTCCGGAAGGTCGGCCTTCTTATCCTTGAGGTAGTGCATAAAAAAGGGGAATTCGATCTGCTCGCGGAAAAAGGCCGCGGTCTTCACTCCGAAGCTCACGTTCCCAAGTTTGTCTCCCTCCCCCCGTGACCAGCCGCCGTGCGACCAGGGTCCTTTGACAAGCATGTTTACGGTCCCGGGATTGTTTTTTTCCACCGAACGGTACATGTGGAACGCCCCGACCGGGTCTTCTGCATCGAACCAGCCTCCGACATTGAGGACGGCGCACTTTACGTTCCTGGCAAATTTCCAGAGCGAGCGTTTTTGCCAGAACTCGTCGTACGTTGTATGGTCAATGATTTCCTGCCAGTACATCGCTTCGCCGTTGAAAAGCTTTGCGTTTGCCTCGGCAAGCGGGCCGACGTTCAAATAGAATTCATACCCATCCGGCGTGCCATAGCTAAACGGCGTGCGGGGACCCGGGGGCGCGGGATCCCCTTTACGAGGACGAAACCCGGAATAGAAGCCGAAGTTGGCGGAAAGCATGAACGCGCCATTGTGATAGACATCGTCCCCCATATAGTAGTCGGCAGTCGGAGCTTGTGGCGAAGCACACTTCAGGGCAGGATGTGAGTCGATGATGCTCGCGGCAACGTGAAACCCGGGCTGAGAGATCCCCACCATGCCGACCCTGCCGTTGTGGTTCGCAATGTTCTTCAGAAGCCACTCGATGGAATCGTAGGTATCACTGCTCTCATCGATATCCTTTGGTCCCTGTTTGTTCGGTACATGAGGCCGGACCTGCTGAAATTCCCCTTCCGACATATATCTCCCCCGGGCATCCTGATAGACAAAGATGAACCCTTCTTTTTCAAAATACTGGGATGGGCCGAGATTCGATCGGTAGTGATCAACACCGTAAGGAGAAACACTGTACGGCGTACGGGTAAGGATGAAAGGATATTTCTGCGACACATCCTTCGGTACGTATACGATGGTGAAGAGTCTCACTCCATCCCGCATCGGGACCATGTACTCATGCTTTGTATAGCGTTCACGAACATGGTCCACTCCCTGGGCCGCCGTGAGAGAGGCAGCAAGAAGAAGGACCAGGACGGTGAAAGATCTTTGTTTCATGCAGAATCCCTCCGGTGATGGGAACCCGTTGTGATGAACGGTGGAGACCAAAGTAGGGAACAGGAAAGAGAGAGGCAAGAGAAGAGAGTCGAGAAACCCCCGCTTCCTTTCTTGTTTTTATTTCATGGGTTGGACCACTCCCCGAGATCCCAGCATCTCTTCGCAGAGCTTCCAGCAGTACCATTGCATGCGGGGGAGATGGAAGGGTCCTTTCCACATATTTCCTTTAAGCTGGGTGGAGACCGTCCCATCCCGGTGGAGGTATCCGAACCACTCGCCATGCTCGGGGTCGGGAAAGTGAGCGTACGCCCAATCATGGACCATTCCGTGCCACCGGGCATATTTCTCGTCGCCCGTGAGCTGGTACGCGAGAAGCGTGGCAACGATAGCCTCGTTGTGAGGCCACCAAAATTTCATATCATGCCAGTATTCGGTGCTGGGCAGGTTTCGCGCGTCCCGGTAGTACAGGATCCCACCGTGCTCGGTGTCCCATCCCCACTCCCACGACCAATCGAGGATTCGCAGTCCGATTTCGCGTAATTGCCGATCGTTCCCCCGGAGCTTGGCTTCGTGCAGAATGAACCATGCGCACTCAATCGCATGACCCGGGCAGATAATGCGGCCTTCAAGCGTGTCCTGGAACTCTCCATTCAAACCGGCGACTTCAAGGGCCGCTTTGAACTCGGGCTTCATGAAGTCTCTTTCAATTTCGACGATACACCGGTCAATCCATTCCGTTGCGCGCGGGTGACCGACGGTATCGCGCAGAACCTGACAGGTAACCGTCATGATCATGGGAATAACAAGCGCTTTTGAACGGCGGGTTTCTGGAATCACTTTGGGTTCCAGCAGGCCGGGCGTATTGATGTAGCGATCAAGGGTGTCGAAGAGGGCGTAAGCTTCCTGACGCGCCTTGTCGTCCCCGGACGCCTGTGCATAGGCCGCAAAGGCAATGAGGCCGAAGGTTTCGGCAAAAATATAGCGGCGCTTGCGCAACGGGCGGCCTTCACGGGTGGTCGAATAAAACATCCGGCCGTCACGGTCGAACCCGTGCCGACGGATAAACTCGATGCCATGGCGGGCAGCCTCAAGCCATTCAGGACGCTTCTCAACGGTGAGATACAGCGTCGAGAGCATCCATGCAAATCGCCCCTGGATCCACATGGGTTTGTCGGTGGAAATGACGGATCCATCACGATCGAGGCAGGTAAAATAGCCTCCTTGCTCACGGTCAATCGAGTGCTTGAGCCAAAAGGGAATAACGTCGTTGAGAAGTCCGTCGCTGTAGATGGACGAAAGTTCGGTGAGACGTGAGGGTGTGAGCATAGAATGAGATTGGTAAGGTTTGTGAATCAAACTCTGAATGAACGCGCTGTTACTCGCCGATTGGCCGTCCCGTCTTTATCGGGTTACCAAATGCCACAAGAGCAAAGCAATCTTAACAGCGAGATAAACCTGGTTTTGTATAGATTGCTTCGCACAAAACGCTCGCAATGACGCTGCTACCTGTTTTTGAGACCGCTCCTATTCCCCCCGCGAGGAAATGCGTCGGGTTTCCAACGGCAACCGGCCGGCTGTAGATTCCTCCCATGAGGTTCCCCCGCGCCGTCCAGTTCACTATATCGCAGAATCTCCTGCGGCAGAAAGGAGGCTGCCCCTTGAAATTGCCTGTCGCTTTTTCTCTTCAGCCACCAAGAGATCAGACCTCCCACGGCGCCGAGAAAAAAACCTGCCGGACCCGTAATAAACAGGCCAAGGAGCGGGCCCTGGTTCGCCCCCGGGGCAAAGATCATTGGTCCGAAGAACCCGCCGCAGAAACCGATTCCCCCAACGAGACTGGCTCCAAGGGAGACACTGGAGATGAGCTCCGAACGGGCAGTCCCAAGCCTGGTCCAGACAAACCAGCCGACTCCCGTTGCACAAAGTAGAGAAACAATGAACCGTATCCAACCTCCATCATCCAAATCCACAAGGGAGAAGGGAACCCAGTAGATGAAGAAATAGACTGCGGGGATAACGAAGAGCAAGGCTAGGACGCGAAAGGCGTATGTCATGGTTCGTCCTTCCGGTGGGGGCGGTTACCGTTGCATCGCCGCATTGAAGCGACGGAGGAACACTGAGAGCAAGAACGCGTGATAACAGAGCCCGACGACAAAACTGATCCCCTGAATTGCGACAGAATCCGCCTGCAACCAGAGTTGCTTCACCGGCCAATAGAGCGGAACTATGCCGAAAAGCGATTGAAGCTTTGGAGACTCAACAAAGTATGCCGCAAACGGGGGGATCAGCAAGACGCCAAGACCTTTTGAAAGTGCAAAACCTTGTACTTTGTTCGAAGCAAATGTGGCGAGCACCAGTGCATAGAACGGGGTCAGGAGTGCTGCACTCGCCGACGCGAGAATGAGCGCAAGCGGCTCAATCGGGGTCAAGCCTGCAAGTGGAACAACAACAAGCGACACAACAAAGCTGAGCAGAGCGGGGACGGAGACACGATAGACCAGGTACCCGTTGAGGGTGAGCGGTGTAACCTGAAGAGCGGTGAGCGTCCGGGCATCCTTCTCGTCCAGCAAAAGAAATCCTGTCACCATGCCCGTGAGCATCGGCGTCATGAGAACCACGAAACTCATCAACAAGAGGTAGTAGGGCGAGAGGTCAAATTGGTATACGGCCTGCAGTCGGCCGGTCAATGCCGGGACTCCCCACCGCACAAGCGCTGCCATCAGCAACGGGTATAAAATCATCCACCGCAATAACGGGTCGCGGCTAATGCTTTTCGCGTCGATCGGGGCCAGCGCACGGAGGGCCTGCATGTACTTCATCCCGATTCCCCTTCCGTAACGATAAAGCGAACGAACACCCGTCGTCCCAGCACAAAGAACCCAATCACCCACACGAGGGAGGCAAACGCTCCATAGACGAGTTCCCCTCCCTCCATCCCCGTGAAAGCTCCCTGAACAAGAGTGAGCGGTGCCTGCAGTGGATGAAGGTACATAAACCATCCTCCCTCAAATCCTCCGTAGGGAAAGAACGGCGGGATAAACGCCAGCGTATAGAGGAAGGATGGGAAGAGATACTCGTTGATCGAGGAATATCTTGAGACAGCAACAAAACCACAGAGGGTGTACATCGCAGCCGCACCGACCATCCCCGAGACAAGCAAAACTATGTTGAATTCTATCCCGTACCCGACCATGACGATCAGGAGATTTTCAGCCAGGGAGAGAAGCGTGAGGCTCAACACCTTTGAGGCAAGGTACTCGGAGTTTTTCAGCGGCGTCACGACTTGCGCATGAAGCGTCCCCTCCCCCTTCTCCAGCAGCACCTGCCCCGCAATGAAATAGAACGTATTGATCAAGAGATTCGAAAGAATCAAAGGAGGCATCCAGTACGCGAGATCTTCCGAAGGAAGTTGCGCGAGAATCAGGATATTGATCAACGCGACAAACCCGGCCGCATAATAAAAGCCGTTGCGGATCTGGAGCCGGATATCACAGACCAGCGTCGCGGCAAGCCTGTTCATTGCAATCCCCGGCCGGTGACCTTGATAAAAACATCCTCCAGTGTCGCTTCCAGGCTGTGGATGGTTTGAATCTTTTCCCCGCGGAGGAGATTGAGAAATTCGGCGTTTTCCCCGAGTCTTTGAAGAGAAAACTCATGGTGATGCATTCCACCCGCGCCGTCGGACTCCACCCGCACCTTCGACTGCCCATAGCGGATCTTTAATTCCCTTGGCCGGTCGATGACAGCAATGGATCCACCGACAAGGAAGGCAACGCGGTCGCATAATTCGTCCGCAACGGTCATGTCGTGCGTCGTGAGAAAAACCGTCGCACCGCCATCCCGTTGTGTTCTTATCAGATCCTTAATGTTGCGCGCGTTCACCGGGTCGAGTCCGGCTGTCGGTTCATCGAGGAAGAGAAGCTCGGGCGTATGCAAGATGGACCGGGCAACGCTGAGCCGGTTTTTCATCCCCTTGGAGTATTGCCCCACCGGGACGGTTCCATCCCCCCCCAAGCCCACCATACCGAGAAGTTTTTCGGGCGGGATGGTCTTTCCCTTGTAGAGTTTGCTGAAGTATGCAAGGTTCTCGAGGGCAGTCAGTTTAAGGAAATGATTGGGAAATTCAAAAGATACGCCGATACGCTCGTAGTATTCGGATTTCCAGTTTTTCAGGGGCTTGCCGAACACCGAGACATTTCCCGAGAAACCCGATAATAATCCGATGAGGATTTTCTGCGTGGTGGATTTTCCCGCTCCGCTCGGACCGAGAAATCCGTAGATTTCCCCCTGTTGGACTTCAAAGGAGAGATTTTGAATAGCGGGGACGGCGGTCTTGTGGTATGAGAAGGTGAGATTGGAGGCGGAGATCATGGGTCGCTGAAAGTCTGATGGATGTTCTCAATCTAATAGATTGACCTTGCCGGTGCCGGTGCATTGCTTCGGTGTGATATCATCGATGGTCCGTGCAAACTCAGACGCTTTGAGGCTGGCCGACGGTGCACTGCGTGGGAAAACCTGCTCTCAAGATACGAAGATTGTGGCGTGTTGCAAAGGGAGAGGAGCAACAAAATGCCTTCTCGGGCATCATCCCCCTTTCTGGAATGAAAATGGGTTGTGGGAAAAGAGGAAATCGATACACGGTCGGTGGAAGGGCTTTACTTAGCCATCACGTTCTCGTACGTCTTTGCCGGTTCCGTGGCGTCGGTTTCAACGGCATCGGCTACGTTGGATACTGTTGCGCCTTCCTTCGAGATATAAGAATACATGGCTGGGATGACGAACAGCGACAACATCGTTGCCACGATCAATCCACCGATCACGGCAATCCCCATGGAAACGCGACTTTCGGAGCCTGCGCCGAGGGCAAGGGCGATGGGAAGCGTGCCGAGAATTGTCGACAGGCTTGTCATCAGGATGGGCCGGAAGCGCGCGACCGCAGCATCCTGTATGGCATCAAGCAATGTCAGTCCCTGTGCTTTTCGCTGGTTGGCAAACTCCACGATCAGGATCCCGTTCTTCGTCACCAGCCCGATCAACATGATCTGGCCGATCTGGCTGAAGATGTTGATTGTCTGATTGAAGTACCACAGGGAGAACAGCGCCCCTGCCAGCGCCATCGGAACGGTCAGCATGATAATGAGGGGATCCCGGAAGCTCTCAAACTGCGCTGCCAGGACAAGATAAATGAGGATCAACGCAAGCAAAAACGCAAACGCCAAACTTGATGAGCTTTCTGCATAATCCTTCGAAGACCCATCCAGGGAGGTGCTGAAGGTATCATCCAGTACTTTATCGGCCACCTCCTGCATAGCATTGATGCCCTCCCCCAGCGTCACGCCGGGAACGAGACCCGCGGAGACCGTCGCCGAGACATAGCGGTTGAAACGAAAACGGGAAGGGGGACTGCTTTCCTCCGTCAGCGTCACGAGATTATCCATTTGTATCAATTCCCCGCGGGTATTCCGGACATAGATGGAGCGAAGATCGAGTGGTTTGTTCCGGTTCTCCCGATCCACCTGACCGATCACCTGGTACTGCTTGCCGTTCATGATGAAATAATCAAAGCGTTGGCCGCTGAAGGCGAGCTGCAGGGTCTGGGCGATATCGGCTGCCGACACCCCCATCGATCGCGCCCGGTCGCGATTGATCTCCACCCTTACCTCGGGTTTATTGAACTTCAGATTCACGTCGACAAACTGGAACGCTGGATGTTGCTGGGCTTCCGCCACAAAAACAGGAAGGACTTCTTTGAGTTTCTCAAAATTTGGGGCCTGCAACACAAATTGGACAGGAAGCCCGAAACTCCGGCTCCCGATCGATTGATCCTGCGTCACAAACGCCCGCGCTCCGGTGAACTGACCTACCATCTGTGAGACCTGGGCCGCGATCGCCTGTTGAGACCGTTCACGTTCATTCGGGTTCTTCAGAATGATGAACATGAATCCCGAATTTACCCCACCCCCGCCAAATCCCGGAGATGTGACAGAAATAATCGCCTCGCGCTCCGGAATCGACCGCTGCGCGGCATCCACCAGGCTATTCATGTACGATTCCATATACTCAAACGTCGCCCCCTCCGGTGCCGTCGCGATGATCCGCATACCGCTCCGGTCTTCAAGAGGGGCCAGTTCGGACGGGAGAAGGAATCCGAACCCAACGATCGCAACAATCGAAAGGCCCAGGACAAGGAAGCCGAGCCTTCGCCTCTTCATGAACCGCTCAAGCATCCCCCGGTACCCTTCGGCCAGTCGCTGGAAGAAGGGCTCGGTCTTGTAATAAAAGGCGCTGTGTTTCTGCTTCGCACGAAGAAAGCGCGATGACATCATGGGCGTAAGAGAGAGGGCAACGAACGACGAGATGATAACCGCTCCCGCGAGCACAATCCCGAACTCCCGGAACAGCCGGCCGGTAAGTCCCTCCAGGAAAATCACCGGCATGAAGACAGCCGCGAGAGCGACCGTGGTTGAGATAACGGCGAAGTACACCTCCGCCGATCCCCGGAATCCCGCCTCACGCGGTTCCATGCCTCCCTCAATCTTTGAGAAAATGTTTTCCAGCATGACGATCGCGTCGTCGACGACAAGACCGATTGCCAGCACGATCCCCAGCAAGGTCAGGACGTTGATGGAAAAATCGGCGAGATACATGATGAAGAAGGAGCCGATCAGCGACACGGGAACCGCGATCATGGGGATGATCGTCGTGCGAAAATCCCGGAGGAAGAGATAAATGACAAGGAAAACGAGAATGAACGCGAGACCGACTGTTTGAGCCACTTCGGTGATTGATTCTCGGATGTACTTGGACGAATCAAAGCCGAGACCGAGCTGGACATCCTCGGGGAGATCCCGCTTGATATCCTCAACCCGTTTGTTAAACTCGTTGACAATCGAGATGTAGTTCGCTCCCGAACGCGGCACCAGCACCACCCCCACCATGGGAATATTGTCTCTCTTGAGGACGGTGCGAAGATTTTCCGGCCCCAGCTCCGCCCTGCCGATATCCCGGAACCGTACAACGCGTCCACTCTCCTCCCGGAGTATAAGGTCGTTGAATTCCTCCACTGTGCGGAGACGGCTGATGGTCCGAACCGTGAGCTCTGTTGTCGCCCCCTCAATGCGGCCGGAAGGGAGCTCCACATTCTCGCGCAGGAGGGCGCTTCGGACGTCGAGAGGGGTCAGCCGATAGGCGGAAAGCTTTGCCGGATCCATCCAGAGGCGCATGGCATAGATTTTCGATCCCCAAATCTGAACCTCGCTGATACCTGGAATTGTCTGGACGCGCTCTTTGAAGACGTTGCGGGCAATATCGGTCAACTGCAACAGATCGCGTTTATCGCTCTTCACGCTGAGGAAAAGAATCGGTATGGCGTCGGCGTCAGCCTTGGCAATCACCGGGTTGTCGGCATCGGGGGGAAGAAGCCTGGACGCGCGGGAGACTTTATCCCGGACATCGTTCGCCGCGGCCTCCATGTCCACTCCCAATTCAAACTCCACCGTAATGATGCTGCGCCCTTCGGTGCTGGTCGATTTGACGGTTCGAATTCCCGCAATACCGCTGATCGATTCTTCGAGTGGCTCGGTGATCTGTGATTCGATCACATCCGCGTTGGCGCCGGTGTAACCGGCGGTGACCGTCACCACCGGTGGATCCACGCTCGGATACTCACGCACCCCGAGGAAGGTGAATCC
>JBBEBV010000260.1:0-2965 GCA_040882165.1 Bacteroidota bacterium | reverse complement strand
CCTGTTTGTCCGAAGGCCGGTCTCCACGCGTTGGGGCTGAGCCTGACCATTTTTCAAAAGATACACGCTTTGGCCGCCGAGTTCCGGAATCATCGCTTCCGTGGGGACCATGAGGGCTGCCTCGATTTGTCGCAAGATCAGTTCGATCTCCGCGAACGCTCCCGGAATAATCCTGCCGTCTTTATTCGAACTCTGGGCGCGGAGAAGGACGGTGCGCGTTGTCGGATCGATCTTCGGCTCAATGGCGAAAATTTTTCCCGTGTAGGATCCCTCCATCCCGGTGAGCCGAAATTGAATTTCCTGTCCTTGCTTGACATCGTTGGCGAAGCGTTCTGGAACGGAAAAATCGATCTTGACCGAAGAAATGTTTTGAAGCGACGCGATGCGCGTTGTAGAGGAGACAAAACTTCCCTCGCTTACGTAGCGGATGCCCACGATCCCGTCGAACGGCGCCCGGATCCCCGTTTTCCCGATGCGTGCTTTCGTGAGTACAATGTCGGCGAGAGTGGAGTTGAGCTCGTTCACGGCCCGCTCATATTCCTCCGAACTGATCAGCTTGCTGTCAAACATGAGACGACGCCGGTTCTCAACCTCACGGGCAAGTTTTTCCTGAGATTCGAGTTTCAAAAGTTGTGCCTGAAGCTCGGAGTCATCAATCTTGACAAGAAGTTCTCCTCTTTGCACGGAGCTTCCTTCCCGAAATGCGATCCGGGAAATCTTTCCCGCAATCTCACTGCGGAGTTCGACTTCCTCGTTGGCAATAACGCTCCCCGTCGAACGAATTTTGTCTTCCACTCTCTCAGGGACGAGGATATGAACGGAGACCGGCAACCGCATGTCGGCCCTTGCGCCGGTCGAGGACGGAACCGTGGCGGTACTGAAGAGCGACAGTTTCGGACTGGCGATCAGAAAAAGGATGATCAATCCGATGATAAGAAGGAAAATGCTTCGGGTTTTTTTGTTCATGGTGTTGTGGTGATGGGGAGTTTAGCCTGGCGGCCTCGTTCATGCTTTATGCTACCACGCAGGAGGTTCAAAATCAACAGAATCACCGCAGGACGCTTTTTTCCGTCCGCTGCACGGACAGATTAAGCGACGAACGGTTTGTTCCTAATTCTTTTCTCATGAACACCCCCCCTTTTTTGAAAAAAATCGCCCGGACCGTTTTTCCGGAAATCGTGGCGATCTCTACAACGGCGGTATCGATCGCTCAATATAGCGGGAGTAATCGGTTATTTTCTGTGTGTAGGGCTCCCTCATCAGGACTGAGGAAATGAGAAAGTCGGCGGTCGACCTGTTGCATGCGGTCGGAATGTTATAGAGGACCGAGATCCTGAGAAGCGCTTTCACATCGACATCATGCGGCTGGGGTTCCATCGGATCCCAGAAAAAGATCAGAACGTCGACATTCCCTTCGACGATCATCGCCCCAAGTTGCTGGTCTCCGCCGAAGGGTCCCGATTTAAGTTTGGTGATGCCGTGGGTAAGCTTTTCCCAATTCAGCATTTTTTTGCGATCACCTCCTCCACCAACCGACCAGTTGTCCCCGTGCAGATCAGCCGGTGTTGAACGAGCGCGTCCCGGTTCCACTCGAACCATTCCACCAGATCGTTTTTTCGGTTATCATGCGCTACAAGCGCCACGCGTTTTGACACATCCACTGTTTTATCCTTCCTCGGAACTATTTAACGTATTTCCAGTTCCTGCTTTTTCCCTCGGTCAACCAGGCGATGGTCGTTGCGAGCCTCCTGTTTCTGGTCTCTTCGGTCTTTGCTTCAGTCACCCATTCAACATATTCTTTTTTATGGCTGTAACTGAACTCGTCAAACTTTTTCATCGCCTTCTTGTTCTTCCTGATGGCAGCCATAAAATAAGAAGGAATGTTCAGGGGGCTTCTATTCGCCGGCCTGGTTCGGGCAACTTTTATTCCTTCATCGTTGAGCTTCGCCGCCTTCCTGATAAGGCCTATCAACACTTTGTCGGCCGGCAGGTCTGCCAACGACGTGATTTTTCCGAACGAGCCCATTGCCCCTTTGGATCCGGGATTCGTGCCGAGAAGGATCTTCTCCTTCCAGAAACCGAACACCGCGTGCTGTTTAAATGCCGCCATACTGCAGAGCATGCCTTTGTAATCAAAATGCGGAAAACTCCATTTCATGGTTTCTTCTATGTTTGGACACGCGGTATGCACAAGCTTCCGCATATGCCTGAGGATCGGCTGAGCAAAGTCTGCGGACTTTCCGATATACGCATCAATGCGTTTGTCTTTCGCACCCATGAGTTGTACGCTTGAGAGTGATGATTTCTTTGGAACTTTGAAATTCAGACTATGGTGTCGGGGAGAAACAAAAAAAACCCGGCAACGGGCCGGGGTTCGATGGTGCAAATGTGCCCCGGTTTATTCGACCTTCTCCGCTCCCAACTCCCTCACCAACGCCGCGATGATGGGATGTGCCTCACCTTTCCCGTTCGCACCCTGCCTGGGAGGAGAGGCTGCTTCTATGGCGGGGGAAGGTTGTACTGCATGGGAAGAAGAAGCTACCATACTTTCCTGAAAGGGGAGCACTGTCGCTCCTCGGGTGTTCTTCGGTAGAGCGTGCAGGATTGGTTCGATCCGGACTTTTTGCCCCGTGAGGCCTTGAAACGATTCTACGAGAAAATCCTTATTCCGTTTGAGTGAGGAGAGATGAAAATCATCCGGACATGCGATTCGAAGTGCACCATCGGCAACATCCAGTATTGAGCTTTCGCTCAGGAGCGTCCAGAGCCCGATCTTCGTTTTCCGCACCTCACCCAACCATTCCCTCCAATGCTCATACGCCTGCTCAACTGTGATCGAGGTCATCGTTTCGACACCCGGGAGCAGTTCCGGAGAAATGGGGGCCACGGCGGGAGCCGGCTCTTTCACCGTAATCGTGGCAAGAGCCGCGACGCCGAATGCGCCCGTTGCAGGACGGGTTGCCAT
>JBBEBV010000259.1:0-3185 GCA_040882165.1 Bacteroidota bacterium | reverse complement strand
GGTTTGTAACCGCTCCGGTCCTGGCAGACCTCGACGGCGATGGACGGAAGGAAATCCTTATCGTCTCCTCGAAAGGAAGGTTGTACGGGTTCAATGGGCAAGGCGTCCTCCTCGATGGGTTCCCCGTGGACCTTGGCTTACCCGCACCGGCAGTGATGTACGGTCCTCTCGTTGGTGATGTGAACGGCGATGGGCACTCCGAGATCTTGAACATCGATGTGAAGGGGGATCTTTGGTCCTACAGTCCCGCATCGGAGAAGAGAGCTGAGATGCTCTTCCGGGCCGGGGATATTACTGCGAAGTCACCTTCGTTCCTTCACAGGCGGTTGAATGGTTCCACGACCCTCGGGTTTGTGTCGGTCGATGGGCGGGGCCAAATCGCGGCGTTTGACTTGAGCGTCCCGTACAGTTCGCTGTGGCCGATGTTCCGTTACGATCCTGCGGGGACCGCTTTCGCATCGGCAGTAACCCCCTCCCCGAAGCCGATCACATCCGAATTTCTTCCCAGGTCCCGCGTTTATAACTGGCCGAACCCGGTGTACACCTCCTCGACGCAGATCCGTTATTTCACTTCTGAAGATGCGGAGATCAGCGTCAAGGTGTTCGACCTTGCGGGGGAGAAGATCACGGAGTTGAATGCGCGCTCGACAGGTGGGGTCGACGGGGAGGTCCGGTGGGATGTATCGGGGGTTCAAAGCGGGGTCTACCTTGCCCGCGTGGAAGCGACCGCCAACGGACGCAGTGAAGTTGCGATCATTAAAATTGCAGTGGTGAAGTGAGGAGGTTCATTCCAGTGCGTGTCGGATTGGTGAAGGTTTCATGGATGTTGGCCCTCGTTACACTCATGGGGTGTGAGCGGGAGATTCCCTCTCTGGTCGACAGAACGGATGACGATGGTGAGATCCAGGGGTACATGATTATGGGGAAGCTTTCCGACCGAATCGGTAATCCTCTAAGGCAGGTCGCTGTTTCGGTGGTGTACGATTACATTTTTGTCGATGATCATGCCCCGCCGATGAAAACCTACCAGGTTGAACAGGGAAGCGACACGGTGGTTGTGCAGGTGGTGGACCGGAAGGGATTTCCCTTGCGCGTCCTGTTCCGTGACCAGATCTCGTCCGGCCCGTTGACCGTCGAGTGGGACAGGAAGGATGCGGCGGGAAACATCGCCCCGAGCACCGTCTATCATGTCCAGTATCTTATCAGGAATGAAGTACGTCATTCCTACCCCGTCACGATAAGCGGGACGGTGGTGACATATTCGGATTCTCTCGGCCAGTTCACCATTCCCGATGATAATCTTCCAATCGATTTTTATCCCGTTCCGCTCTCTTCGTCGGACGGTTCACGCTACCTGGGGAACCACCGCATTATCCCGTATGTCACCCTCCGGTTTACCGCCGAGGGAATCAACAACGGGGCTTATATTTCCCTCATCAAGAACGAAATCAAGCGGATCGAAATAAAAATCTCGTAACGTGAAACGCCTCCTCCCCATTTTGTTTCTCTTCTCCACCGGCTTCCTCGCGGCGCAGGAGGACCTCTATCCTCACCCGGAACTCGACTGGTTTACGATCGAAACGCAGCACTTTTTGGTGCACTACCACAACGGGGCGGAACGCTCCGCGCGCGAGATCGCCCGAATTGCCGAGGAGATTTACAAGCCGATCACCCAGCTCTATCAACACGAACCCGACCAGAAGGTGAGCTTCGTTGTCATCGATTATGACGACTATTCAAACGGTGCGGCGTACTTCTACGATAACAAGATCGAAATCTGGGCTCCTGCTCTCGACTTCGAACTGCGCGGAACCCATCCGTGGCTGAGGGATGTGGTGACGCACGAATTTACCCATATCGTGCAGATCCAGACGGCGATGAAGCTGGGGCGCAAGTTCCCCGCGATCTATCTCCAATGGCTCGGCTACGAGGCCGAGCGTCGTACCGACGTGTTGTACGGATATCCCAACATTATCGTCTCCTATCCTCTTTCCGCCTTCGTGGTGCCAAGCTGGTTTGCGGAAGGGGTCGCTCAATACAATCATCCCGACCTGACGTACGATTATTGGGATTCGCACCGCGACATGATCCTCAGGATGTACATGCTCGACGGCAATCCGTTGACCTGGGATCAGATGGCCGTGTTCGGGAAAACGAGTCTCGGCAACGAGTCCTCCTATAACGCCGGGTTCTCCATCGTCCATTATATCGTGGAGACGTACGGGGTTGAGAAGCTTGATGCCATCTCTCGGGCCCTTTCGTCACTCCCACGGGTGACGGTGGATGGAGCGATCGAAGCGGTTCTTGGAAAGTCAGGGGAGGAGCTCTACGAAGAGTGGAAGAAAGTGAAAACCGAACAGTATCGCGCCAGCACCTCACATCTTGCTGCAAAGAGAGTGGAGGGGGCGCTGATCGAAGAGGAGGGATTCGGAAACTCTTACCCGGTGTTTTCTCCCGATGGGAAGTCGATCGCCTATGTCTCGAACAAGGGAGAGGACTATTTCAGTCTGAGTTCGGTGTACCGGTATGACCGTGCAACAAAAACGTCAACCCGACTCAAGAAAGGCGTCCGTTCGACAGTCTCTTTCTCTCCCGATGGGCGCTTTCTTTATTATTCGAAGGCATCGAGGGACAATCCCCATTGGTCGACATTGTCCGATCTCTATCGGCACGATCTTGAGAAGGAGGATGAAGAACGGCTCACCCATGGATGGAGGGCGTGGAACCCGCGGCTTTCCCCCGATGGGACGAAGATCGTGTTCGTGACGGGCAGCGATGGGACTGCCAACATCGGTGTCGCGTCCGCCGATGGAAAAAACTTTGTGCGGCTTACACACTTCAAAGATGGAGAACAGGTGTACACCCCCTCCTGGTCGCCGGAAGGGACGATGATTGCGTTCGGATACTCGGATGGGCACAAACAGTCGGTGGCCCTCATGGCGAGCGACGGCTCTGGATTGAAGACCCTCACCGCCAACAGCGACGCCCGGAATCCGGTGTTCTCAACGGATGGACAATCGTTGTACTATGCCTCGGACGAATCGGGGATCTTCAATATCTATCGACAGGATTTGCAGGGGGGCTCGCGGCGGCAGTTGACCAATGTGCTGGGTGGGACATTCATGCCGGCGGTGAATAGCGACGGCGATCTTGCTTTCGCATCCTATACATCGTCCGGATACAAG
>JBBEBV010000258.1:0-3203 GCA_040882165.1 Bacteroidota bacterium | reverse complement strand
GCAGCAGAAGCTGCTCTCCCGATGATTCGTTCGATGCTGGAGGCGAAATTCAAGGCTCAACACGAGCAAGCGTCAGGGGGGCGGATGTTCGTCAACGCCCGGTTCCAGTTCGATGCGTTGAAGCTCAACCAGCGGTGGTTAACCCGTGCCATGCCCGTCGCGCGCAAGCTCAATCTTCCGGAGTCGGATGTCCTGGCGCTTGTGACAGAGATGCAAGCGAGCGGCGAGTTCCAGGACGTTGCTGTTACTGTGACGGAACAGCCCGAATCTGTCACTCTGCAACTCCGCGCGGAGCCGCATCCGGTCCTGAGCAGTGTCCTCTTCGAAGGGAACGCGCTGATCCCCGATGATACGCTTGGTGTATTTTTCGAACACTTGCTGGGGAGACCGGTGACCGATCCGGACTTCCGGGCCGCCGTGGATCGGCTGCTTTGGGAGTACCGTGAACAGGGATATTCTCTGGCACGTGTAGACTCAATCTCCTTCGATGGCAAGGCAAACAGCGCAACCCTGGTGCTCGATGAAGGAGTCGTCTACCGGCGTGACATCTTCGGCATGTCGAAAACCAGGGATTATGTGGTTTGGCGCGAGCTGCCGTGGGAAGAGGGAGAAGTGTTCGATATCACAAAGGTGGGACAAGGTTTGGCGAATGTCTACAGCACCAATTTATTTGAACAGGTGGTCCTCGGAGTGCATCGGGAAGGGGGGAAGAACATCGTGTCTTTTGCCATCAAAGAGCGGAGCACCGAGCTTATCCGGTTCGGTCTTCGTTCCGACAACGAACGCTCGATGCAACCCTCGATCGACGTACGGGATGAAAACCTGCTCGGCATTGGGGCCCAACTGGGGGCGCACTACGCGGGTGGTAACAGAAACAGGACCTTGACAGCGGAATTCCAGGCAACCAGGGTTTTTGATTCCTACCTGACCTTCAATCTGAAAGCTTACTACGCCTTCCGCGATGTCAATGTCTTCGCGGACGATTTTCTTCCCGATCCTCAAGAGTGGAACCGGATCCGGGTCGGGGAGTATCGGCAACTCCGACAAGGCGGCTCGGTGACGTTTGGCGCCCAACTCGAGCGCCTCGGGTCCGTCACTGTCCAGGGACGCCTGGAAACACACCGCATTTGGAGCATTTCCGGCGACCCGTTTCCTACCGAAAGCTACAAGATCGCTTCCCTCAAATTCGGCACCGTGATCGACAACCTTGACCGCTTCCCCTATCCCCGGAACGGCGTGGCCATGGACTTTTCGTATGAGTCTGCCCTGATTCGCGTTCGCAGCGGCATCGGGTTCACCAAGATGTCGCTGGGGTACGAATCCTATCAGACGTACTTCAACCGCCACACCTTGCGGCCGCGAATTCTGTTCGGGTTCGCCGACGAGACCCTGCCACTTTCGGAGCAATACAGCCTGGGAGGTCAGGAGACATTTTTTGGACTGAGGGAAGATAACAGCCGGGGACGCCAGTTGGTGGTTGCGAGCCTCGAGTACCGGTACCATAGTCCGATCGCGATTTTCTTCGACACCTACATCAAAGCGCGCTACGACCTCGGCTCAATCTGGGCGACCGCCGAACAGATCCGGCTCAAGGACCTTCGTCACGGAATCGGATTGACGCTCGCGTTTGACACCCCGATTGGACCGGCTGAGTTCTCGGCCGGGCGGAGCTTCTTCTTTCGAAAAGAGATCCTCGATAACCCTGTCAGTCTCGGGCCGCTGCTCCTGTACTTCAGGATCGGACACAACCTGTGATGGCTTGAACGCTCTTCAAAAACTTTCTATATTCGTCGCGAATAATCCTTCTCACCAACAAACCTTGAACCGCCATGGCAACCAAACCGCCGCCGCCGATTGCTGAATTTCCGGCAGAGTCTCTCGAGAAACTCGCTTACACCCTCGTGGCTGATATCCCGACCCGGGAACCCAATGACCGGAACCGGTTGGGATACAACCTCTGGGCCTGGCTTGCGGATCGCAAGGGGACACTGGAAGAAGCCGTCAAAAATTCCGGCTCGCGCACCACAATCCCTCACGAGGAAGTAATGAAACTGCTGACCCAGCGCCTGGAGGAAAAAGGCATTAAAGCGTTCTGATGCGTTCGATGCCCTGGTTGCCTGTCAGCAGGCTGATGACCAAGGAACAAGAATGCCACTAAGCATACTTTGTGCCTTGGAGTCTTTGTGGCAAAGAATCATTGTTGTTTAACAACCTATCGAGAGGAATAATCTTGGATCTCGGACTCAAAAATAAGATTGCCGTCGTGACTGCGTCGAGCCAGGGACTTGGCAAGGCTTCCGCCATGGCCCTGGCACGCGAAGGAGCAAAGGTTGTGCTCTGCTCCCGCGTCGAGAAAACCCTTCGTCAAACGGCGGAGGAAATCCGGACCAAGACCGGAGCCACTGTTCTGCCGGTTGTCGCGGACGTGAGCAGGGCATCGGACATCACCAGGCTCGTTGAAACTGCACTCAAGGAGTTCGGAACGATCCACGTTCTCGTGAACAACGCGGGGGGACCGCCGGTCGGGCATCTCATGTCGATTCCTGATGAAGAGTGGGGGAAGGGGGTTGAACTGACGTTGATGAGCGTTGTCCGTCTCATGCGGGCCGTCCTCCCTTCGATGGAAAAACAGGATTGGGGAAGGGTGATCACGATCGTATCAGTGGCCGCCAAACAGCCGATCAACGAGTTGCTCATTTCGTCAACGCTGAGGCCCGGGATTCTGGGTCTCTCGAAGGTCCTCTCAAACCAGTACGCAGGGAACAACATCACGGTGAATACGGTATGCCCCGGACTTATCCTGACCAAGCGGCAGGAGGAGTTGAGTGCGTCCCGGGCAGCGGAAAAGAAAATGTCTTTCGAAGAGTATCTTGTGGAGTCAGCCAAAACGATTCCCACCGGGCGACTTGGCAGGCCTGAAGAAATCGGGAATGTTGTCGCCTTTCTTGCTTCGGAGCAGGGGAGCTACATCAATGGGGTCAATCTCCTGGTGGACGGCGGACTTGCGAAAGGGATTTACTGATGTAAAGGTTGAGGTTAGCCGCGGGCTGTCGTCCAGGCAGTCGCACGCTTACGCGTGCGTGAATAAAAAGTTACCAGCCCTCCGGCTCCGAACGCTTCTATCGGCCCGCCCGCCTGACTGCGCCAGGCAGTCGGGCGGGGAATCCAGACTGCGCATATCCAAAATGGAGATTGCTGGCGCA
>JBBEBV010000257.1:0-3205 GCA_040882165.1 Bacteroidota bacterium | reverse complement strand
GATCCGGGGACTCTCGATGGTGTAAGCGTCGTGAAAATTCCTGATAGATGGTTGCGGCGGCGGCGAGTTTCAGTAAATCCCACCAGGAAAAAATCAGGAACCCCGCATTGAATGCAGCACTCCAGTTTTTAAAGTACACAACATTCAACTGAATCGTGCCGAAGGAAAAGATGATGAGCAGACCGATGAACAGAGATACGACAGTACGAACGTAGCCGATGATTGAACCTTGGAATCCCCCACTTTTGTCCGGCCCGGGAGCATGGGGCGAAAGAAGAAAGCCGATCGCGAACGCCGCTATGGGAAATGCGAGCAGGTATCCTCCGGTTGGCCCGAGAATTCTCGCCAAACCGAACCCTCCCCCGGAGAACACCGGCAAACCAACGGCGCCCAGGGCAAGGTACGCCGACATGCTCAGAAATCCGTTTCGCTTTCCAAGCAACGCGCCGGCAAGCATCACCACAAGCGTTTGAAACGTAAACGGAACCGGTTGGTGCGGAATTTCAATTTGCGCACCGATCCCTGCGAGAACGGCGAACGTGAATATCCAGAATGCCTGGGCTACCCGGTGTTCACTGGTGAGGCTCAGATACTGTGAGACTGATACAGGTCGTGCGTCCAACATTCACCCTCCGAATTGGTCACGGGCAATAATACTCAAATCCCATCTGAAAATCAACCGACGTTTCGTGGAGAGTCCCGGAGTGCGTGTCGGCTTGTCGACCCGGGATGCACCCCGGGACCACCCGTCGTCGCTGCGACGTTGCAATTGAAATAATTTCCGGTACATTGGGCGACATCATTCATGAGGAGGATTCATGCGGACGCTTTTCCTGTTACTGTTTTTTTCCTTTTCAGTCCTTGCGCAACAACAAATCGAGTTCTTTCCCGGTGGCAGCTACGATCCCTCCGTTCCGACTCCCCCATCCGTGCTCGGTTATGAAATCGGCGAGCGGTTTACGGACTACCGCAGCCTCGAACGGTATCTGGAAAAGCTCTCCGTTGCCTCCAACCGCATCCGGCGGGTGGTGTACGGTGAGAGTATGGAACGGCGGCCGCTCCAGGCGCTGATCATCAGCTCCCCCTCCAATCTTTCCCGCCTCGAGGAATGGAAGTCGGCGAATAAGAAACTTACCGACCCCCGGCTGTTTCAATCAAAAACCGAAGCCGATGCTCTTCTGAAAGACCTCCCCGGTATCGTCTATCTTTCCTATGGCGTTCATGGGAACGAGTCTTCCTCCACCGAGGCCGCAATCCAGGTGGCGTACCAGCTCTGCGCCGGCACGGATCAACGAACGACGAGCATCCTGGAAAATACCATCGTCATTCTTGACCCCGCCGTGAATCCGGACGGCCGGGAACGGTACGTCCAGTGGTTCCATGCGGCGGTCGGTGCAAACGTCAACACAAATCCGGATGCAATCGAACACAGCGAACCATGGCCCGGGGGAAGGACCAACCACTATTATTTTGACCTTAATCGCGATCTGTCCTGGATGACCCAGAAAGAAACCAAGTCACGGGTTGCATTCTACCGGGAGTGGATGCCCCACGTCCACGTCGACTACCACGAAATGGGTTACACAAGCACGTATTTCTTCTTCCCCGCGGCGGCGCCGTTTCATGAGGCGCTGCCGGAGGAGGTGGAAAAATGGGGAACGATCTACGGAAATGGAAACGCAGAAGCATTCGATCAACTCGGTATTGCGTACTATGTCGGCGAGGACTTCGACATGTTCTATCCCGGGTACGGAGATTCGTGGCCCACGTTCAATGGAGCCATTGGGATGACCTATGAGCAGGCGGGCAGCGGCAGGGCCGGCCTGGGGATCCGGAAACCCGGGGGCAGCATCCTCACACTCCGGGAACGCGCCCGGAATCATTTTGTGACGAGTCTGGCCACCCTCGAGACGACCGTGAAGAATCGCGTGGAGAGGCTTCGGGATTTTTATACGTTCTGGGAAACCGGTATGCGGGGGGACGGTACCGTGAAGGGGTATCTGCTCAAGGAAGGGAACGATCCCAACCGGGCCGCGAAGCTCGTCTCCATCCTGTTGCGACAGGGAATTGAAGTGCATCGCGTGAACGAGCCTGTCCGGGTCCAGGCAACACGTTTCTTCAGCAAGCGATCGGTCAACGAGGCATTCCCGAAAGGGACCTACCTTGTCCCCCTCAACCAACCGCAACGCCGGCTCGCGCAAGCATTGCTGGAGCCGGAGACCGTAGCGCGGGATACATTTTTCTATGACGTCTCTGCGTGGTCGCTGCCTGTGGCGTACGGCGTACCTGGTTATTCCGTCGAAGGCACTCTCCCTCCCGCGAGCAGGATCACGGAGATCCCACCTCTGAACAAAGGTGTCGCGGGCGACAGGGCGCGCTATGCGTACCTCATCCCGTGGGAACGAAACGGTGCGGCGAAACTGGTCTGGCAATTGTTGGAGCGAGAGTACAGACTCTCCGTTGCGGCGCGGACATTCGAGACGAATGGACGCGTGTTCGGTCCGGGAACGATTATTATCAACCTTGGATCCAATCCAGAGTCGCTTCACGAAGACCTTCAGGCTCTGGCAGAAATGCACGGGGTCGAAGTATTTGCCACGCATTCCGGTCTTACGGAGAAGGGGATCAGCCTCGGTTCCAATCATGTGCGACCCCTCAAGAAACCGGCGATCGTTCTCGTGACCGGGGCCCCGGTATTTGCCAACGACTTCGGCGAGTTGTGGTATTTGTTCGAGCAAGAACTCGGAATTCCCATCACCTCCATCCGCGCGACCGAGCTCGCGGATGCGAACCTTTCAAAGTACGATGTCATCATTCTTCCCGACGGGGGGAATTATCAATCCATCTTCGATAGCAGCCGTGTAGATAGACTGAAGCGATGGGTCCAGTCCGGAGGAGTTCTGATCGGCATAGAAAACGGCGCCCGGTTCCTGACAAAATCACGGTCTGGAATTACGCAAGCGACGCTGAAATCGGAAAAAAAGGAAGACGAGAAGTCCAAGGAGGAGAAAGAGCTCGACAAGGCGAAAAAGGATTCCAGAAAACGACTGACCTCTTTTGAACAAGACGAGTCCGATCGGCTGGCACGAATTCCGGGAACGATTTTCAAAGCCCTGGTCGATACAACCCATCCCATCGGGTATGGATATTCAAGGGAATTGTTTGTTCTGAAGGGGAATGCCGAACCCTTTGAATTGCCGGAGAG
>JBBEBV010000256.1:8258-20810 GCA_040882165.1 Bacteroidota bacterium | reverse complement strand
CAGAGTTGGATCTTATCAAAGGCGTCGGCAAGAAACGCGCGACGGAATTGCTGGAGGCGTTCGGTTCCGTGCAGGGAGTGAAGTTCGCCACGGAAGAGCAAATCGCCGAGATCGTCGGTGAAAAGGTGGCGGTGAAGATCAAGGAATACTTTGCGGAGGAACCGATCAATCCTCCCATCAGTTCTCCCGAATCCCGTTCTTGACTTTCGGGTTCCGTTTGGGTACATTAGGCACGTTTTCGGGCGCTTAGCTCAGCTGGTTCAGAGCGTACGCCTCACACGCGTAAGGTCGCTGGTTCGATCCCAGCAGCGCCCACAGACTGGGTGTCTGGTTTGTTCTTTGAGCAGTTCCTTTAATCCTATCCAGCGAGGTAGGAAAGGAAGTCAATGAAAAATGAAAAATTAAAAATTAAAAATGAAAAGATGTCTCTTCATTTTTTTTTACTTTTTTAATTTTTCATTTTTAATTTTTAATTGTTAATTGTTCACGGCCTCCTTTCCTGTACGGACTGGAGGCTTTTTTCATGATTGGGAGTACCTATGACAAAATCAAAAATCATCGATTCCGCCGGCTTCAAGCGGACAATCAACCGGCTGGCCCACGAGGTTGTGGAAAATCATAAAGGGGTGGAAAATATCGTGATCGTTGGAATCCGGACGCGGGGAGAATTTCTGGCCCGGCGTCTTGCGGCAACCATCGGGGAGATCGAGGGAAGCACTGTTCCGGTCGGCATCCTCGATATCACGATGTACCGGGATGATTTGCGGGGGAAACTCGACCAGCCGCATCTCAAAAGCACGGAGATCCTGTTTGACATTTCGGGAAAGGTCCTCGTCCTGGTGGACGATGTCCTCTTCACCGGGCGCACCATCAGGGCCGCGCTGAACGCCATTATGGATATCGGTCGCCCTTCGTTAATCGAATTACTGGTACTGGTCGACAGGGGACATCGGGAGATCCCCATCAAGGCGGATTTCGTCGGGAAGAATGTCCCGACCTCCCCCACGCAGGAAATCAGCGTAAAGATGAGAGAGGTGGACGATGATGATGCCGTTTACCTCGTCGACCTTGACGGATTGCAAAAGGAGGGAAAGCGATGAAACTCCAGAGCAGGCACCTTCTCGGCCTTGAAGGAATGAGCAAAGACGAGTTGACACTCATTTTGGACACGGCAGTTTCGTTCAGGGAAATCCTTGATCGGCCGATCAAGAAAGTCCCCCCCCTCCAGGGGAAAACCGTCGTGAACCTCTTCTTTGAGAGTTCCACCCGCACCCGCATTTCCTTCGAACTGGCGGAACGGCGGCTTTCGGCAGATGTGGTCAGTTTCACGACAGCCGCCAGCAGCGTGAGCAAAGGAGAGACGCTCAAGGACACAGCACGGAACATCGAGGCGATGAAAATCGACATGGTGGTGATTCGCCACGCCGCCCCCGGCTCTGCGCATTTTCTGACCAAGGTGGTCGATGCGAACGTGATCAATGCCGGGGACGGCGGGCACGAGCATCCGACGCAAGGCCTCCTCGATATGTATACTCTTCGGGAGAAATATGGCACGCTGGAAGGGCTGCGCGTCTGCATCGTGGGGGATATCACGCACAGCAGGGTGGCGCGGTCCAATATCTTCGGCCTCCAAACGATGGGTGCGGAGGTCTCCGTATGCGGCCCCGAAACGCTGATCCCGCGTGAACTGGAGAAGTTCGGTGTGAAGGTGTATCATCACCTGGAAGAGGTGATACCGAAGGTCGATGCTCTCAACGTCCTCCGTGTTCAGCTTGAGCGGCAGAAGAGCGGCCTCTTTCCATCCCTCCGGGAGTATCACCGCTTCTTCGGCGTGACGAAGGAGAAAGTCTCCCGCGCCCCCAAGCCGATCACGATCATGCACCCGGGTCCGATCAACCGTGATGTGGAGCTTTCAGCGGACCTGGCCGACAGCGAACATTCGGTCATTCTACAACAAGTGACAAACGGCGTCGCCATCCGCATGGCAGTGCTCTATCTCTTAGGAACGACAAACTGACGAGGAACTCTTATGAAGCTTCATCTCAAAGGCGGTAGATTGATCGATCCGGTGTCCGGCAAGGATGAATCCATGGACATCCTCATTGTGGAGGGAAGGATCGAATCGATGGCTAGTCGTGTGAAGGCCGACGGCTCGTTCACGGTGGTCGAACTCGCGAACCAGATTATCGCACCGGGGTTCATCGATATGCATGTGCACCTGCGCGAGCCGGGATTCGAACATAAGGAAACCATCGAAACGGGATGTGCCGCGGCCGCGGCGGGGGGGTTCACAGCGGTGTGTTGCATGCCAAATACCAACCCGGCCATCGACGATGAATCCGTGGCACGGTATGTCCACGAAAAAGGGAAACAGGTCTGCGACGGCATGGTCGAAGTGTATCCCATTGCCGCGGCCACCAAGGGGAGACGCGGGGAGGAACTGGCACCGATGGCCGAGTTGGCCGAGGCCGGTGCGGTGGGATTTTCCGACGATGGGAACCCGATCAGCAGCGCGGAGATTATGAGAAGGGCGTTCGAATATTCCTCAATGTATGGTATTCCGATCATCCAGCACGCCGAGGAATCCACCATGACGCATGGTGGCTGCATGAATGAAGGGTACACGGCAACGAAACTCGGCATGCAAGGAATCCCCCCCGTTGCTGAGGAACTGATGATCGCGCGGGATATTATTCTTCTCCGGTACATCCCCAAGGCCCGGTACCACGTGGCCCATATCAGCACCGCGGGGGCGGTCGAGCATGTGCGCGGCGCAAAGAGGGAACACCTCCATGTTACCAGCGAGGTCACGCCGCATCATTTCTCGTTGGTCGACACCCTGGTCGAATCGTTTGACACGAACACAAAAATGAACCCCCCTCTCCGTACGAAGGAGGATCTTGAGGCGGTGAAGGAAGGTTTACGGGATGGAACGATCGACGTCATAGCAACCGACCATGCCCCCCATACGATCGATGAAAAGGAGGTCGAATACACCCAGGCTCCGTTCGGGATCGTTGGACTTGAAACGGCTCTCGGCCTTTCCATCACGGAGCTTGTGGAGAAAAAAGTCCTGACCCTGTATCAGCTCATCGAAAAACTCTCCACCAACCCGCGGGCTATCCTTTCACTTCCGGCAGTCAGGATTGCAGAGGGAGAAATGGCGAACATGACCCTGTTTGACCCGGCGCGGGCCTGGACGGTCGATGTTTCGAAATTCAAATCCAAGTCCAAGAACTCCCCGTTCCATGGATCCACCCTCAGGGGAAAAGCCACCGGCATCATCAGCAATAAGAAACTCCTGCTGCTGTAATATCCTCAGGTCGGGGCGATGCTCCCGGCATCGCCCAGATCCGGGATTTCCTCGTCGTTCACAATTCTGAACGCCTTTCGCGCAAGACCATACACCGACGGTACGGATTCCGCCTGTTTTTCCCGTGATTTTTCCCCTTGCCCTGCTGGCACGAACCTTGAGCAATCACTCGTGAAAGAGAACTATGACAGCAGGGGTTCTATGAAAACGTTGATAATCATACTCATGACAAGCGTGCTCGCGGCGGGTTGCAGCGAGGCGTTTTTGGTTGACACGACCCCTCCGATGCCACCGAGGGACATCTTTGCGACGGGTCTGGACAACGCCATTGAACTGACCTGGGAGGCGAATCCGGAACCCGATGTCGCCGGGTACAGCGTTTGGGTTAGTGATCGCTATGATGGGAAATACACCCTCATCGCCTCAACAAGTCGTCTGAGTTTTGTCGATGCTGGAGTCCAGAACGGAGTGAGAATTTTCTACGCGGTTACGGCGTACGATTTTGAAGGAAATGAAAGCGACCTCAGCCGGGACGTTGTCTATGCCACACCCCGCCCAGAGGGCTACGGAATCCGGTTGAATGACTTCCGCACCTCCCCCAACACCGCGGGGTATGATTTTTCAACATATTCAGTCGGCAAGTTCAATGACGAATACACCGATCTCTTCTTTGAGAATTTTGAAGGCCGTCTTTATCTCAATGTGTGGGATGATACCGACATCCGGGATATGGGATACACCTCCTCGTTGTATGATATTTACGAAGCCCCGGAAGGCGGATGGGCTCCATCCCGTTCCGTGGAAGTGATACCCGGCCACACCTATGTCGTCTGGACGTGGGATGACCATTATGCCAAGATCCGGGTGCGCGAGCAAGACGGTTATACCGTGAAGTTTGACTGGGCGTATCAGGTTGCGCCCGGGAACCCGGACCTGAAGAAGCAGCCTCCCAGCGACGGGAAACGAAATCTGGATCGAAGCGATCCGGTTGCGTTGATGAAATAAGTGGGGATGATAGCTGGTGGGGAACAGAGGGCGACACTGCCGGGGAAGGATGGAGTGGAAGAGCGGGAAGGGCAGTGTCGCTCTCCCGCTTTTTCCCGGCTCATTCCGGCGGTTGATTTTGTTAAGCTTTTACGATACTTTGAGGCTGGCAATGAAGTTCTGGATGGTCATACTATCGCTCTGTATTGTTGCTGAAGCTTCGGCGCAGGTGCGGCCAATCCAGCAACGGAAGCAGAAGAAAGATTCTATCGTGGGTGAGGAGGCTGTCCGGTTTTCGCCACAACAGGTGGCTGTTCGTTCGTTCTTCGGTAAGATCCAACATGGTATTCTTTCCGCATCACTGGCCTCCTCTCCATCCTTCTTTGCCAACCAGGTTTCCGTGAACATTAGCGGGGGGGAGAGTGGATACTATTCTTCCAACCAGGTGCTTTCACTCCTGCAAAATTATTTTCTGAAGCGCAAACCTGCAGGGTTCGAGTTTTCCCGATTCCATGACCTCGGTCCGGCACCGTACGCCACCGGGAGGCTCACGTACAACACAAGAGGGAACCGGGAGTCTGCCCAGGTCTACGTCTCGCTTGTGGAGCAGGATTCGAAGTGGGTGATCAGCCAGTTGAACATCTATTGACCGTCCTCATGCCAGGCCTTCGAACCGTCGCTGAGTTTCCGGCCCGCCCCGCTCTGTGGGGCTTTTTCATTTCTCTCGCGCTCCTTGTTCTCTCCCAGCTTGTCCGGTGGTGGTACCCCGTTTACCTCGAAAGCAATTGGCCGGAGAGGCAGGAACAACATCTCCGGAGCATCGGCGGTGAAATTGACGACCAGTTCCAACGGCGATCCGGGGTTCTGAGTGCCCAGGTCTCCCGCGTGCTCGAAGACCTGGATCTTTTTCATCGGATTCGCGAAGGAACGCCGGCACGGGTGGCGGAACTCTTCAGCCGAATCGAGTCTCTGCGCTTTGATAATACCGTCACACTCGAGATCACCGATGCCCAGGGCTCGATTCTTCTCTGGGCGGGGCGAAGCGTGGTACCCCAGTACAAGAACATCCTTCAACAGCAGCCGGCGGTCGATTCCTTTCTTGTTATTTCCAGCGCGAACCTTCATCGATTTCTTTCGGTGGGGAAGATGACCGCCGACCACCGGTTTTGTGTCGTTGCGAGCCAGCCACTGGAGTTGAATTTCCCGCTTTCGAATCGATTTGTCTCCCGCTATAGTTTCAGCGAAGAATTGTCGAAGAGTCTTCAAGTCACTGTTCGACTCTCGTTCAACGGAGAGGATCCCCCCGCGGCTGAAGGCGAGTTTGTGCTGCCGTTAAGGGATTTTGGGGGACAAACCCTGGTACGGGCAATCGTCAGACCTCACGTCCTCGAAGAGGAAACGCAACAAGTGGAGGCAACGTGGAGGGGCGTGACCGCGGCGGGGTTCATGCTTGCGACCGGTTTTCTGATAGTGCTTGGCTGGCGTCGGGTGACATCCGTACCATCGTCCGCCATGCGATCACTGATTGGAATTTTGACGGTATGGGGGATTCGCGTGGGATGGAGAGCTGCGGAAGCCCCCTCCGCCCTGGTGGGAGGAATGTTGTTCGATCCGGCGGTCTATGCATCGCCGTTCTACCTGAACCTGACTTCTTCCCTGGGGGAATTGTTCCTTTCCTGTCTTGCGGTTTTGCTCACCGTACAGATCCTTGGACGCAGGCAACTACAATTCCCCGCGGTCAGCGAGCCGAACGAGTCGTTCCGTTCACTCGGGAAAGTTTTCCTCGTGGCGATTCCTGTAGGGTGGTCTGTTGGACTACCTTGGATTATCAGGGGTTACGGAGCCGCCATGCGAAGTTTGGTGTTTGATTCAACGATCCCGTATCAGGATCCGGGAAGTGTCGTTCCGTCACTTTCTGCCGCAATCATGTATGTCAATATCTTCATGCTTTCGCTTGCCCTGTTGCTGATTGTCATGGCAGCGTTTTCTGCCGGCACGAGCGCTCTTTCCCGCCTGCTCCCTCGTGCGTCCGTGCCGGTCGTTTCTTCTTTGAGTCTGGTCCTCTTCCTGGCGGGATTCGGGCTCTTTGCCTCGCTGGATCGTGTCCCTCAGGTACCTTTATGGATTCCGCCGGCGTTGTTTGCCGTGAGTCTCGGTTTTGTCAACTTCCGGGCGGCCTCATTCCGGACTGAAGCCGGTTTTTCCCTTCTCTCTCGCAAGGATTACGGTGTTCTCCTGTTCACGGTGTTCCTCCTCTCTGCTGTGGTGTTGGATTCCAAACTACACGACAAGGACCGCCAGCGGGTGGAGACGTTTGCCAGTGAGCTCCTGCGACCTGTCGATGGATGGCTTTCATTTGTCGTGACGGAAGGATTGAACACCGCCGGTGAAAAATTCCCGGTGCAGTTCAGCGGGCCGGTGCAGGATTCTTCGCGGAGAAGCGACCTGGCATTCAACCTCTGGGCGCAGACCCTCATGAGTAAAGAGGGATACAACTCCGGGGTCTATGTCTATGATCGTGAGGGAAAAGAGATCAGCAATTTTTCCGTGGGCCTGACTTCCTATGAAGAGTACGAGTTGCTGAGCCGCGTCTTCGATTCGGAAGAAGAGGCCTTGCTCGTGTTCGAAAGAAACCTTCCCCAGGACCGGATCAAATACTATGGTGTTTGGGGGACTCTTCTCGATTTCCAGGGCATGCCCATCGGCACAGTCGCGATGGGACTTTCCGCCAGCCAGCGATTCCTTTTCCGCGGGGAAACCCCCGAACTGCTTCGGTCGACAGGACAGAATCAGTTCGACCATCGATTCAGACCTGTCTCGGTGACGGAGTATCTCTATGGAGTTCTTTCTTCCACGACGAATACGGAACTTGCAAAGGAGATGCGCGTGCGGGACGAAATCCTGACGGAGTGGGATCGCTCCGGCGACCGCTTCCTGTGGACCGAGGAACGGGTTGGGAACGAAGACACAGAAATCCTCTACGCGCGGGATCCGTCACAACCGGAGCGGATCGTCACCTTGCACGTCGGTTCTCTCGATATCCGGTGGCACGTCTTCAACCTCGTGAAAATGATGCCGGTCTACGCCTTGATGGCAGTCCTGGGGGTGCTGATGCTGGTCGCGCGGGCTCGCGAGAAAAGGCCGATGCGGGCATTCGGATTCAGAGAAAAGCTCGTCACCTCCTTCGCCATTCTCTCCGTCCTGCCGTTGCTGGTCCTTGCGTATTATAACCGCGAGCTGGCCGTGGACCGGTTGAATGAAACGATCGGTCGACGGCTCTCCCAGGAGCTTGATCTTGTGGAGCAACGCATCACCACGGCCGTGCTGGACGAAGAGGATTTCCTGTCGGGCATCAACGATGATTTCTGTGAAGTGGTAGCGACGGATTTAGGGATCGATTTCACGGTGTACGGAAGGATGTCGCTCCAGGCGAGCAGCCGCCCGGAACTGTACAAGGCGTCCATCCTTGACGAACGGCTCCATGGCCCCGCATTTGCCAATGCCGTCTTGCTCGGAAAGAAGTTCTATCAGGCTTCGGAGCAGATTGGGACCGTGCGATACATCGTTGGCTATCGTCCGTTGTATCTCGGGGAGCGTTTTCTCGGCGTGATCGCGGTTCCGGCACTCTATCGGCTGCAGGAAATCGACGAAGAGCTTGCGCAGCGGAATGCATTCTTGCTGGGGGCCTATGCTGTTGTGGTCCTGATTATTATCGTCATCGCGGTAGCCCTTGCAAACAGGCTCTCGAAACCGCTACGGGAGTTGTCGGCCGCCGCGCAACGGGTGGGACGCGGAGAGCTGGATGTCCGGATCCCCAGACGTTCCTCCGATGAAGTCGGCGAGCTGGTGGACTCGTTCAATGAGATGACTGACGAATTAAAGTCGAACAGGGAACACCTTGTACGCGCCGAACGGGAACTGGCTTGGAAGGAAATGGCGAAGCAGGTCGCTCATGAGATCAAGAACCCGCTCACACCCATGAAGCTCTCCATGCAGCATCTTGTGCAGGCTTACCGGGACGGTGTCTCCAATTTCGGGGAGGTTCTCGATCGCGTGGCCCGAACCATGGTCGATCAGGTGGAAGCTCTTTCCCGTATCGCCTCGGAGTTCTCCAATTTCGCCAGGATGCCGGTCCGGAAATTCGAGAGAGTCGATGTCAACGACCTTCTCCGTGAAACAGTGGCTCTCTTTGCCGGAGTTCGCGGAGTTGAATTTCGGACAGACTATTCCGAAGTTCCGCTGCCGCTCGTTGCCGACAAAGATGAATTGCGGCGCGCCCTGATCAATATTATTCGCAACAGTGTTCAAGCCATGGACCAGGAGGGGGTCGTGGCCATCGAGTCGTCGGTTCATGGCGGAACGTGCCGGATTCATATCCGTGACAACGGGCCCGGTATTCCGGAAGAAGTTCAGGCAAAGGTCTTCCAGCCAAATTTTTCCACGAAAACGGACGGGATGGGAATTGGGTTGGCGATTACGCGGAAAGTCATTGAAGACCTTGATGGTACCATTACGCTTCGAAGCACGGTAGGGGAGGGGACGGTCATCGAGATTATGCTCCCGGTGAAACCTCAGTAGCAGGATGGCGAAAAACCCACCCATTTGCCACCTCATCAGCTCCCGTTTGCTGGATCAGTATCCGGCCGTCCGGTTTGCGTTTAGTACGCGATCGGGCGGAATCAGTCCGGAGCCGCTGGGAATGAACCTCAGCTTTCGGGTCGGTGACGAGAGCCGGAACGTCGACGAAAATCGCAGACGTTTCTTCTCGCACCTTGGATTTGCTCCGGAGGAGGCTGCATTCCCGGTGCAGTGTCATTCCAACCGGGCCGTCGTTGTTTCCAGTCCGGGTTCGTATGAGGCCTGCGACGCGTTGTTGACAAACACCCCCCACGTACCCCTGGCCGTTTCGGTTGCAGACTGCCTGCCGTTGTTTTTATTCGACCAGAGAAATCATGCCATCGCAGCGATCCATGCGGGATGGAGGGGAACCGTTGCATCCATTACGCTTGAGGCGGTCAGGATCATGGGCGGTGAGTGGGGAAGCGACCCCTCCGACCTGGTTGCCTATCTTGGTCCCGGGGCGGATGTGTGCTGTTATGAGATCGGCCCGGACGTTGCCGGCTTGTTTGAGCCGGACCTTGTCGAACTCCGGGAGGGGAAGCAGTTCCTGAACCTCAAGAAAGCGAATGTGCGGCAATTGAAGCTATCGGGATTGAAGGAAGACAATATCGAAGTGTGCCGGAGCTGTACGATATGCCGACCAGACCTCTTTCACTCGTTTCGGCGCGAAAAAGAACGCTCCGGGAGAATGATGGGAACGATTGTCCTTGCCTAAACACACGAGGTGGTTATGTGCGGAATTGTAGGATATGTAGGGAGCCGGCAGGCTGCGCCAATCGTGCTGGAAGGGCTCAAACGATTGGAGTACCGCGGGTACGACTCTGCCGGTCTTGCGGTCCAGCAGGATGGAAAAATTGTCACGCTGAAAAAAGTGGGCAAGGTGAGCCATCTTGAATCGGCCTACCATGCCGGAACCATGGCGGGATCCGTGGGCATGGGACATACGCGCTGGGCGACCCACGGAGAGCCGAGCGAAGTGAATGCTCATCCCCATCTTGATTGTTCGGGCGCGATAGCCGTCATCCATAACGGTGTGATCGAAAATTATTCCGTCTTGAAGAAAAAGCTGGTTGCGGACGGCCATAGGTTCCAGTCGGACACGGATACCGAAGTGCTTTCCCATCTGATTGAGGAATTGCAGAAAGCCGGCGGGGATCTCGAGCAGGCAGTTCGGCAGGCGTTGCACCAGGTCAAAGGAACGTACGGGATCGTGGTGATGAGTTCGCACGAGCCCGGCAAACTGGTTGTGGCACGGAAGGGAAGTCCGCTGGTAATCGGGTTTGGGGAGGAGGAGTATCTTATCGCTTCCGACCCATCCGCGCTGGTTCAGCACACGAGGAAAGTGATCTATCTCGAGGATGGGGAGTTTGCGGTCGTTTCCATGGAAGGGGTTTTGACGAAGACGCTGGATGATGTCGCCATTCAAAAATCCGTGGAGGAACTTACCATAGAATTGGAGCAGATTGAGCGCGGAGGATTCGAACATTTCATGCTCAAGGAGATCCACGAGCAACCCGAGACCATCAGAAATGCTCTGCGGGGGCGACTCATGGTTGATGAGGGAGAGGTGAAGCTGGGTGGGCTTGAACAAGTAAAGGACAAGCTCCTCGCTGCGCGAAGAATCATCATTCTGGGATGTGGAACCTCCTGGCATGCAGGGTTGGTGGGGGAATATATGCTTGAACAGATTGCAGGGATCCCGACCGAGGTCGAGTATGCTTCGGAGTTCCGCTACCGCAACCCTGTTATCATGGAAAGCGATGTTGTGTTTGCCATCAGTCAGAGCGGTGAGACCGCCGATACGCTCGCCGCCCTCCGCGAAGCCAAGGCGAAAGGTGCGACGGTCCTGGGGATCGTGAACGTGGTTGGAAGCACCATCGCACGGGAGACGCAGGGCGGGGTGTACATTCATGCCGGCCCGGAAATTGGTGTCGCTTCGACGAAAGCATTCACTTCTCAACTGACCGTACTCGCGCTGGTGACGTTGCTGTTAGCCCGTGCCAGGGGGGTCCCGCATGTCGACTATACGCTTTTGATGAACGAACTCGATGCATTACCCGGCAAAGTTGGAAAAGTTCTTGAGGGGGCCGGTCGGATCAAGGAGATCGCGGAAGTATTTAAGGACGCCAGGAATTTCTTATACCTCGGGCGCGGATCCAATTTTCCCGTTGCCCTGGAGGGTGCTCTCAAATTAAAGGAGATTTCCTATATCCATGCGGAAGGGTACCCTGCAGCGGAGATGAAACACGGTCCCATTGCCTTGATTGACGAGAAAATGCCCGTGGTCTGCATCGTGCCAAAGGATGCCATCTATGATAAGGTGATCAGCAATGTGCAAGAGGTGAAGGCGCGACGGGGAAGGATTATTGCCGTGGCCAATGAAGACGATGATGACATTGGAGATCTGGCGGAGTTCGTCATCCGGGTGCCGCGGACATTCGGATTCTTCGGCCCAATTCTCAATGTGGTCCCGCTTCAACTGCTTTCATATTATATGGCGGTGGCCCGTGGCACAAACGTTGACCAACCCCGGAATTTGGCCAAGAGCGTCACCGTTGAATAGGAAAAACGCTTGATTTTGTGGCAAAATATGCTATTTTTATGACTCACAGTTTTCTGATTATTGAGGAGTTATGGAAGAACAGCAATCTTTACGCTTCAAGTCGACAGATTGGGCCTTGATCCTTGGTGCTTCAAGCGGGTTTGGGGGTGCCACGGCCATTGAGCTCGCCCGGCATGGGATGAACATCTGCGGCGTCCATTTTGACCGGGCGGCCACGATGCCCGCTGTTGAAGAGGTGAGACAGAAGATTGCCGCCACAGGCGTGAAGGTCATGTTCTTCAACGTGAATGCAGCCGATGTCGACAAGCGTACGGAAGTCCTGAATGCCCTTCAAAAGGAAGTTTTATCGGACAAAAATGCCTTCGTAAGAGTCCTGATGCATTCCCTCGCTTTTGGAACGCTGCGCCCTTATATCTCGGAAAATCACGAAGTCATGATCACGCAGCAACAAATTGAAATGACCGTGGATGTGATGGCGCATTCGCTGGTGTACTGGACGCAGGGCGCCTATACACGGAACCTGCTTCGGAACGGTTCCCGCATTTATGCGATGACCAGTTCCGGGGGACGAACCCAGATTCCCCATTACGGTGCGGTCTCTGCGGCGAAGGCCGCTCTGGAAGCGCATATCCGGCAACTGACTATGGAGATGGGCAGCTTCGGGATTACGGCGAACGCCATCATGGCCGGGGTGACCGACACACCGGCGCTCCGGAAAATCCCCGCCGCGATGAATCTTGTGAATACCGCAAGGGCAAAAAATCCGCAGTTGCGGCTTACGACTCCTGAGGATATTGCCCGGGCCATTATTTTGATCACCCATGAGTACGGGTCATTTATTTCCGGCAATGTGCTGGGTGTCGATGCGGGAGAGGAGATTGTCAGTTTCATCGGCCAGAAAAATGCGAGGGAGTTGGAGTAAGCGGAGTCTTGCTTTTCGGCCAAAACTTGCGTACGATTGTTTCGGTGCGGGAAGGAACTCCGCACCGGTTTTGTTTGGACAGGTAGCTCAGTTGGTAGAGCAATGGACTGAAAATCCATGTGTCGGCGGTTCGATTCCGTCCCTGTCCAC
>JBBEBV010000256.1:0-8158 GCA_040882165.1 Bacteroidota bacterium | reverse complement strand
TAGAGCAATGGACTGAAAATCCATGTGTCGGCGGTTCGATTCCGTCCCTGTCCACCAAGAGCCACCTCAGTCAGGAGGTTGGCCTTTTTCTGTGTCGGCGGTTCCCCGCCCGACTGCCTGACACAGTCAGGCGGGCGGGGATTCCGTCCCTGTCCACGCCCGTGGCGTGATCGAGGAGGTCACGCCATTTGTTGTTTTTATGTTGGCACCTCCCACCACCTTCAAGCAGGAGACAACCATCAGGCATGTTCTCCCGGGAAGAACACCGCCTCTCTTCCCTGCCTTTCACCATTCAATCCGTCACCGGACAACTCTATGAGCATCCCTGTACAGCTTCGATTCTGGCACGTCGGCAACTGGTGTATTCACATCGGTCAGAAGTACGTGGAGTCCCCTTTTGAAGCGCCCAGCAAGGACGTGGAAATCCTGAACTATGCCCAGCCCTTTGTGGATGCGCTGAAAAACATCCCCGGGGCCGAGGTCATTTCGCAACCTTCCTGGGAGTTGTATCACATGTCCCCCGAGGAGTTTGACGCCCGTCTCGCCTGGGCGACGACGATTATCTTCGCTGACGTGGAAACCAAGTGTCTCATGCTGCATCCCGATTTCTTCCGCCGCTATAAGTGGGGCGGACAGCCTCTCACCTTTCCCGACCGGTTCGATTTGTTACGCGGGTGGGTGGAGCGGGGAGGGCATTTTCATATGAACGGGGGTTGGCTGAGTTTCAGCGGCGAATTGGGCAAAGGAGGGTGGGCGCGCTCGCGGTTCCATCATGTGCTACCGGTGGAGTGTCTCCCGCATGACGACTTGATTGAATCCACGAGCGGCTACCATCTTCGTATCGCGACTCCTGAACATCCCGCGGTGAAGGGGATCAAGATCGACACGGTTCCACCGCTCCTCGGCTTCAACGAGGTGAAGCTTCGCGGGGGGGCTGCCAGCATCATCGAGATCGAAAATCAGGGGGTCTGGCACCCGTTGTTGGCCGAGCATGCATTTGGCCGGGGGCGAGTTTCAAGCTGGATGACCGGAGCAAGCCCGCACTGGGGCATCAACTTCATGCGTTGGGATCAATACGCACAATTCTGGCGACAGGTCTTTGCCCGGTGAACTTCTCGACTCTTGACCTCGTCATTATCATCGTGTACCTCCTCTTCGCCATGGGCCTCGGGTTCTGGGCCAAGCGGTTCGTTGAGGATTTGAGCGGCTATATGGTCGCCGGCAGGCGTGTGAAGGTCTCCCTTGGCATTGCGACATTCGTTGCGACCGAGCTGGGCACGATCACGTTCATGTACTTTGGAGAACTCGGATACGTCACGGGTTTTTCGTGCTTTATCATCGGGATCCTTGCCGCGGTCGCGTACTCCTTCGTCGGTTCAACCGGCTTCATCATAGCCGGGTTGAGGAAGTACGGGGTGATGACCATCCCGGAATTCTACGAGATCCGGTACAGCCGCAAAGTGCGATTGCTGGGGGGGATCATTCTCTTCCTGGGCGGCGTCCTCAATATGGGGATCTTTCTGAAATTCGATGGCATCTTCTTAACGGAGGTCATGGGCTTTGGCCCCGACGCTCTCCTGGTTGTCATGACCGTCATGTTGCTGATTGTAATCAGCTATACGATCCTGGGCGGCATGTTCTCTGTTGTGATCACCGATTTTATGCAATTTGTCGTGCTCTCGTTCGGGATGCTTGTCGCCACCATTGCCGTACTGTGGAACCTGGACTGGGGGACGCTCGCAAGCGCCGTGACGGAGCATCTGGGGGAGGAGGGGTACGATCCGCTTGTCAATCCCCGATTCGGGTGGATGTTTATCGTCTGGATCCTGATCAGCAATGTCGCTGCAGGCGCGCTCTGGCAACCTGGGACATCCAAAGCTCTTGCTTCGGAAAGTCCTGCCGTGGCGAAAAAAGTATTTTTCTACACTGGACTTACATTCGCAGGAAGAGCGATGGTTCCCATGGTGTGGGGGATCGCGGCCCTCGCCTACCTGGGGCCGGGACAACCTTCCGCGGCCGCGATGCCGAAGATGTTGGGCCAGTTGGTGCCGACCGGATTCCTGGGCTTGTTGATTGCGGGGATGCTCGCCGCCTCCATGTCGACGTACAGCGCATATCTGCTGGCCTGGAGTTCGGTGATCGCCCGTGATGTGATTGCCTGCTTCCGCCCCACGGATTTCCCTGAGAAAACCACGATCTGGATCACACGTATCGCGGCGGGAATTATTGGCGTGTTCCTCCTTATCTTCGGACTCTTCTACCAGATCCCGGACACGGCGTTTCAGTACCTTTTTATTACCGGAGCGATGTACACGGCGGGAGCCCTCGGATGTGTCTCTGCAGGTCTGTACTGGAGGAAGGCAAACAATGTCGGTGCATATACGGCCCTCGTCATGGGTGCGATCGCTCCCCTGGGCTTTCTCGTGCTGGAAAAATCACGCGACCTGCTGCCTGAACAATTCCTCTTCATCACGGACGTCAACATCGCTGGTTTATTGAGTTTCGTGCTTGCGGCCACCGGGATGATTCTTGGTTCCCTCTTCACGCAAGCATCGCATCCGGCGAAGACGATCACGCGCGCGGAGGTTCCATGAGTATGGGAGCCTTGATCTGGTTTGTCATTTTCTTGATCGGTGCCCTCCTCTTTTTTGGGGTCGCAGCCTATGCTGCTATCAACGGAATGAGGGACCTGAGGGAACTCCTGACGGGATCGATAAAGGAAGAGAAAAGCGCCGGTCTGTAGGTGCCAACACGAACTGGATCCTCCAGCCATCGAGCGCATGTTCCTCTTGGTACCGGGATACACATCGTTCAGCAACTTTCTTTCTTGAAGGAGTCTAAGCATGAAGAACCTCCAAGCCCCTTATCCCGTTTCGGAAGCACAGCAGGCTTTCTTCCGGGAACGGGGTTACATCAAGCTTAAGAATGTTCTGCCTCCCGTGTTGATCGATCGCTACAGAAACGAAATTACCCATGTCGTGCTGGAAAGGAACCCGCTGCTGCAGAAGCCGATGTCTGAGCGCACGACGTACGAGAAAGCATTCGTGCAGGTGACGAACCTTTGGCGCCAAAATGAAGTGGTGAGGGAGTTCGTGTTCAGTGAGAAGCTTGCAGGGATTGCTGCCCAATTGATGGGCGTGCGGGGGGTGAGGTTGTATCATGATCAGGCTCTTTATAAAGAGCCCAGCGGCGGCATCACTCCATGGCATGCGGACCAATACTACTGGCCTCTGAGCAATCCGAACACTTGCACCGTCTGGGTTCCGTTACAAGCGACTCCTCTTCCACTGGGTCCTCTGGCATTCAGTTCACGAAGCCATACAGTGGAGATTGGCCGGGATCTTGCGATCAGCGATGAGAGTGAGCAGATGATTCAGGAGTCCCTTGCAGCTCAAAACTTCGAGTACGACGAAGGTCCATTCGATCTGGGGGAGGTAAGTTATCACTATGGATGGACCTTCCATCGGGCGGGTCCGAATGTGTCCCAGATTCCGAGGGCGGTGATGACGATCATCTATATGGAAGACGGGATCAAGGTGACCGATTTGACCAGGGAAGAGCATCACGCTGATCGTGATGCATTTCTGCCGGGCACAAAGACCGGTGATCCCGCCGCGACGGAAATGAACCCGCTGCTGTATCGAATTTCGTAAAACACCTGGTGCCTCAACGTATGATCGTGCGTAGCTTCTTTTCCCCCGGCCTAATCCCCGTCATGCCTTCAAGTTGGGGATCGCTTGCGCGATCCTTAGTTATGGGCCTCCGGCGGGTGATGGAGGAGTAGAGTCTGCAGCATCTTTTTGCCCTGGGAGCGAAAGCCCTTCCTTTTTCAAAAATAAGAACCCCCAAACCCGATTTTGCTTGACAGTCATCCGGTTTTTCCCTTAATTGCAGTTACCGGTAAAGTAAACGATACAGTCATCGGTTTTGTCATCCCGTTCAAGATTCTGCCCAGACCCCACGAGTGGAGGATCCGCGATTGAACACGAAACTTCTATTCTTCAATCGGGCGTTCCGCATGCCACGTGATCGATCCCCGCTCCCGGGCGTGAGCCAGCTTTCACGCACTTCAGATAGAACCTCACCAATCGTGTACACAAGTTCCTCCACCCATCTTGTTCCTCCAAGGATGAGACAAAACCAACACAGAAAGATCCTTCCATGCTGACCTGGAATACTGATTCGTCGTTCGCGAAGAGGATGGGGGTGTCGGGAGTGATGGTGTTCTTGTTGTTTGTATCTCCGGCTTCTGCTTTTGCAGAGGGTACGATTCGCGGTGTCGTAAGCGATTCCCTGACGTCAGAGCCGTTGCTCGGAGCCAATGTGTTTCTTGTCGGCACAGCCCTCGGGAGCGCAAGCGACCGGGAGGGAAGATTCAGGATTCAGAATGTTCCGCCAGGAACGTACTCCCTGAGGGTATCCTATATCGGATACAAGCCCAAAACGGTCGAAGTGAACGTCACTGCAGACGAACGGATGGTCGATGTCAGCCTCCTTCCCGATGTGATTGAGGGGGAGGAGGTGGTCATCACGGCTCAGGCGCGCGGTCAGGTTGCGGCGATTAATCAACAACGCACGGCGAACACCATTGTCAATGTTGTCTCGCGGGAGAAAATCCAGGAACTGCCTGATGCGAATGCCGCGGAGGCCATCGGTCGTTTACCCGGAGTGTCCATCATTCGTTCCGGCGGTGAAGCCAACAGGGTGATCTTGCGCGGACTTGAGGATAAATTCACCAGCATCACCATCGATGGGGTAAAGATTCCCCCGACGGATGCAACGAGCCGCGGCGTGGATCTCAGCATGCTCTCGCAAAGTTCGTTGGCCGGGGTGGAACTCTACAAGGCATTAACTCCCGACAAGGATGGGGACGCATTGGCCGGAAGCATTAACCTCGTGACAAGAAAAGCACCTGAAGTCAGAAATATCAAGGCGGATATGAAAGGGGACTATAACGATCTCATGGCTTCAGCCCGGCAATATATTTTTGCTCTGCACTACGGGGAAAGATTTTTCGAGAGCATCCTCGGAGTTCAGGTGACCGGCAACCTCGAGAAGAGAATACGGAGCAACGAGCGCATTAACGTCAATTATGGCCGGCAGGATCTCGCAAACTATTTCATTAACGATTTTCTTCTGGAATTCACGGATGAGACTCGAAAGAGGGAGGGCCTGAGTGTGCTGCTGGATATCAATACACCGGATGACGGCTCGCTGAGGATTAGCAATGTGTACGGCAGAACGCAAAGGGATTATTTTCTCTCCACAAGAGAGTATCCATCAGGGGGAGGGGGGAGCCAGCAAGGTCAACCGGTCTATAATTATCGCGACCGGGAGCAGGATACGAAGACGCTGAGCAGCTCGATCCGCGGTGATAATCGCCTCTTCGGGTTTTCGGTGAATTGGGGGGCATCGTTTGCGGAATCCCAGTCCGAATTTCCCTATGACTACGAGACGATCTTCGTTGAACCCTCGGGCATGAATCCCACTCCCGAGTTTACAAGCGGTCCCGAGCAAATTATCCCGTATGCGGTCAATAACTACGCCAATGCGTCGTTGTACTGGGCGTACTATCGCGCTCAGGATAATTATGACAAGGAAAGGACCGCCTTTCTGAATATCGGCAAAGAATACCTCTCGGGAGGCATGATCTCCGGCGAGGTCAAGCTCGGTGCGAAGTTCAAGGTCAAGAATCGATCCAATACACGAACGGAAGATTTCACCCCGTACTACCTCGGACGCTGGCAAACCCATGAAAGGCTGCCGGACGGAACCCTCCGGAAGAAGGATTTTACGGGGACGTATTTTGAAGAATGGCAGAATTCGGGAGGAGGATTTATCGGGATCGACCGGTTCTTTTTTGGCGGCCCCACGGCAAGGGATGTCTACGGCTCTTATTCCCTTAATCCGCTGATCGGCAAAGACCATATGCGTCAATGGAGGGAGCTGAACAAGTATGGGATCGACGCTACGGGGAACCAGTATGAGATCTGGGGAAATCCCCTCATCCGCTATGACGACTATTTTGTCACGGAACGGGTTGCCGCAGGCTACCTCATGAACACGTTGAATGTCGGGCAAGACCTGACGGTTATCGCTGGGGTCAGGATCGAGAACGAGGACAACAATTACCTCTCAACCTTCATGCCGCAGCCGGTGTCAGGCTTCCCCATCCCGACCAATTCCATCACGGACACCACATCCTCCTATCTTCAATCAGTCCTGTTGCCCAATCTGAACATCTCCTATAGGCCGTTCGAATTTATGAATGTCCGGGTCGCGGCCTACAAAGCGCTTGGAAGGCCCGATTTCAACATGCGCCTGAATCGGTTCATTGCAGGACGCCCGGCCGAGGTCGGAACCCAGTTTCAGGTGTTTGTCGGAAATCCCTCCTTAAAGACCTCGGAGGCCTGGAATTTCGAGATCAATACATCCTTCTATGATAACTCCTTTGGGTTGATTTCCTTATCGGCCTATTACAAGGACATCAAGGACATGTATCACATGCTGAACAATTTCAATACGGTCGGGGATACAATGCTCCAACGATTCGGCAGCACGTGGAAGAGCCAGATGCGCACGACCCCGTACAACCTGACTATCCCCTACAATTCTCCCAAACCGACAAGAGTATGGGGATTCGAGTTGGAGCAACAGATCAATTTCCATTTTCTCCCCGAACCCTTCAAAAATTTCGTTTTATCGTATAACGCCTCCCTTGTGCGTTCTGAAACGGTCCTCTATGGATCGCAAACCATCACCTACGTCGATTCTTCAGGTCCGTTTCCACTCACCAAATCGGCAAACATCCTGGTGGAACGAAAACAGAAGCTGGAGGGCATGCCGGAGTTTTTTGGAAACATCGCCCTCGGGTATGATGTGGGTGGTTTTTCGGCGAGGGTCTCGCTCTTTCACCAGGGGGAGCATAATATCGCGTTTTCGGCAACGGGCCTGACCGACCGTGTGACGAGCGCCTTCACGCGCATTGATGTCGCGCTGAAGCACAAAGTCACTCCGTTTCTTTCACTTTCACTGAATCTCAATAACGTCACGAACATCGAGGACGGCAGTTCCATTTTCAACCGGGTGTTCGATCGCACCCTCTTTGACCAAAGCGAGATGTACGGCCTGACGGCCGACTTTGGGGTGACCCTGGAATTGTAATGACCCAACTAATCCACAATCACACGAAAAGCTCTATGAAAGGCAAATCCCTCAAGGAGGTGCTGCCAGGAAGATTTGCCAAAAACTTTTCCCCCTCACCATCATTAACTGCTTGGAGGCACCTATGTCTTTTAGAATAGCTGGAACCATACTTGCGGTCATCTTTCTTGCCGTTGCAGTATCCTACGGACAGGAAAGCGTCTTGCCGCTCGTTCCTTTTAACGGCCAGACAGCGACCTATGTCAACGAACAGTTTGCAGCAGACACCACGGCAACCGGTGGATTGATCGCCAACCGGGTGTATGAACTGCAACGCGATGGAGTGTATCTCTCCAGAGCTATCATCACCATCCAGGCCGGCAAGACGCTTCGTTTTCGTGCTGCCGCGGGGACCGGGAAAAAACCGATCATCTATCTTTGGGAGAGCGGAACCGGAACCAGCCCCACCAGACCCCCGGGAAACTTCGTCGTTCTCAATGGCGGGAATCTGGAAATGACCAATGTCGGAGTAGCGGGTTTCTATGAGCCCGAACCGGAGCGTTTGGATGGCGTCCAGGGAGGCTTGATCAATACCACCGCCGTCGGAGCTTCGATCATCCTGGACGGCGTTATTTTCTCCAATGTCAACGGTCAGCATGTCCGGACAGGCTCGAATGCAGTGAAGGTCTCGGCCAAGAATACGATTTTTGGGGACATGGGCGCGTTGACGACGTCCAATCTCGGAGCCGGGAAGGGTTTTGACTTGCGTGAGGCTACCATCGATACATTTATTGTGGAGAATTGCACGTTCGTCAATTACCAGGACCGTCCGATCCGGCATTATAACTTTAGCAACCCCACGGCGGGCACGGGCGCCATCAAATATGGCCGGATCAACCACAATACTTTTGTGAATGGCATGGGATACCATGGGCTTCTATCGCTCGGTAATGTGGGTAAAGAAATCCATATCACGAACAATCTGTTTATCGATGCGTTTGGCCTGGGGGAGGAT
>JBBEBV010000255.1:0-20825 GCA_040882165.1 Bacteroidota bacterium | reverse complement strand
TGACTGGGAGTGTCGTCCACCTCAGCAGTCGTTGACGGCTGAGAAATCGCCGACGGTGCTGATCATCCTTGTTGAAAAAGCCGAAAGCATCTGCCACTCCCAAAGGGATCCCTTCGGGAGAAGACACAAAGGCACTAAGAAAACAAAATAGAAGAGTATGTTAGTGGAGGAATTGGTAAAGATGCATCGCGTGCTTCCCAAAAATGGGAACACCCTCCTTCCTTTTCGTCAAAAACGTCTGAAAATTGGATCTTTGACGCAGTTTGAGCTGGCACGATTCTTGGGTCAATTCTGAGAACGTAACCGTGCAGTGAACTCATAAACCACAAGCAGAGAGCAACGAGAGCCACGATGGTTAAGGTAGACAACGAACTTCTCAACACACTGAAAATGTTTGACCGGCCGGGGCCGCGGTATACGAGCTATCCCACCGCACCGATTTTTTCAACGGACTATAATGATAAACGGTACGAGATCGATGTGATCCGGAACAATGATGAAAACCCGGCTCCTCTTTCGCTCTATCTTCATATCCCTTTCTGCGATACCCTTTGTTACTTTTGCGGGTGCACCACCGTCATCACGCGTAACCGTGACCAGATCGCCACCTACCTGAAGGCACTCGAGACGGAAATCGGCCGGATGGCTGCGTATATCGACCGGGACCGTCAGATCACACAGATGCACTGGGGAGGAGGGTCGCCATCCTATCTCAACCCGGGAGAAATTGAGGGGTTATCGGCCTTCCTGAAAAAGCATTTCCGGTTTGCTGAGGATGCGGAGATCAGCGTAGAGATCGATCCCCGGGGATTGACGTTCGAGCACATGAAGGCCTTTCGCACCATGGGGGTGAACAGGATCAGTCTTGGCGTGCAGGACTTCGATGAGCGGGTCCAACGTGCTGTGCACAGGCTCCAGCCCGAAGCGATGACGCGCCAGGCGCTTGATTGGGCCGCCACCCTCGGGATCACGAGTACCAATATCGACTTGATTTACGGCCTGCCGCTGCAGACTCTCGAGACATTCCAGTCAACACTGGAGAAGGTGGTTGAGATTTCTCCGGACCGGATTGCCGTCTTTAACTTTGCGTACGTCCCCTGGATGAAACCGCATCAGCGATTGATCCACAGTGAGGATCTTCCGGATACCGATACCAAACTACAATTGCTTGGTGCGTCGGTCGAAACGTTGACCCGGGCGGGGTACGAGTATATCGGGATGGACCACTTTGCGAAACCGGATGATGAACTGGCTGTTGCGCAACGGCAAAAGGCGCTTCATCGGAATTTCCAGGGATATTCGACCAAGGCCGGGGCCGACCTCTATGCATTCGGGATGTCCGCCATCTCCCATTTCGGCGATGTGTATGCCCAGAACGCGAAAACACTCCCTGAGTACCTCGCCGCGGTGGAATCCAGGCGGTTCCCAACGGCAGTGGGGTACAAGATGACAAAAGACGACCAAATCAGGAAGTTCGTGATCATGCGGTTGATGTGCGACCTCGAAGTGGAGAAGGCGGAGGTGGAGGATTTCTTCAATATTTCGTTCGATGAATACTTCGACTCGTCGATCGAACAGCTCTTTGATTTTACGCGGCTTGGCATGGTGCACCACTCTTTGAACAGGATCACCATCGAAGAAAGCGGCCGGCTGGTGCTCCGAAACATCGCCATGTGTTTCGACGCTTACCTGAACAGGTTCAAGGAGAGACAACTGTTTTCGAGGACCGTTTGAGTTGTTTTTTCACTTGACTTTCCGATTTGGTAGTTATAATTTAAGATAAAAGTATCTGAATCTCATGAGTATCATCTTCAGTCGGCAATGCGAATATGCGTTACAGGCGGTCACCTATCTGGCCCTCAAGCCGGTGGGGGAGAAGACTTCGATCAAGGAACTGACAAAGAAACTCGGTATTCCTTATCACTTTCTGGGAAAAATTCTCCAGGATCTTGTGTACAAAGGGCTGCTCATATCGCAAAAGGGACCGACAGGGGGATTTGCTCTGGGTCTTCCCGCCAGGGATATCACCCTTTTTCACATCGTGGAAGCGATCGATGGCTCCGGGTTCACGACGAACTGTGTTCTTGGATTCCCGGAATGCTCGAGCACCAATCCCTGTGCAGTACACGAATCCTGGGGCAGGCATCGTGAGGGAATCTATCAAATGCTTGTGAACCGGAACATCGCCGAGATGGCCAGGGCAATGAAAAAGCCGGAGTATGCCGCGATACGCAAGTGAGGTTTTTTTTGATATAAATTCAGAGTAAAACATCTGATATACATTGAATTTTATGGACAAGCGATGAATCAAACACATGTCGACCTCTTGCTGAGAGAAGATCGGGCTGCGGCCGAAGTTGCCGGCGTTGTTGAAGAGGAACTTGTGCGGCAGCCCATTTCGGATGAATCGCTGATCCTGAGCGAGAGCTCGCTTCCGCGCGAACTTTCCCGGGGAAATGCCGGAGCGGTGGCACAGCCACGCCGGCGCCTGACAGTGAAGAAGCTTCCATCCGAGCTCCGTCGCAGGAAAATCAATTTCGCGCTTGAACCCGTCTGGTACCGTCGACTGATCCTGAGGCTCAAGGAGGACTCCCAGTTCCTCCGCTCCACCGTCCAGTTGGCATTCGTGCTTCTCTGTGTCTGGATTGGCTTCGAGTTCTACCTGTTCATGCAATGGGGGATGTCCGCCGGCATCGAACCGTTCTTCACGCGTCCGCCAGGGGTGGAAGGGTTCCTCCCGATCAGCGCATTAATCAGTCTCAAGTACTGGATGCTAACAGGCATGATCAACGTGATTCATCCCTCCGGACTCTTCATCCTGCTCGCGATCGTCGCCACCGGGATCCTTCTGAAAAAAGCCTTCTGCGGATGGCTGTGCCCCATCGGGACGTTGAGCGAGTCCCTCTGGATGGCCGGGCAGAAACTGTTTGGACGCAACCTGCGCGTCACACCGTGGCTCGATTACCCGCTCCGCTCCCTGAAGTATCTCCTGCTGGCTTTCTTCCTGTACGCCATCTGGCAGATGGATACCGCCGCCCTGAAGTATTTCATCGAAAGTCCGTATAACAAAGTAGCCGACATCAAGATGTATCTGTTCTTTGCGGAACTCAGCACGTTTGCTCTCTGGACGGTCCTGATCCTGGCCGGCTTATCGGTCGTCATCAAGAATTTCTGGTGCCGGTATCTGTGCCCTTACGGCGCGTTGCTGGGTGCGCTGAGCTGGTTCAGTCCCATGAAAATCACCCGCACGAAAGAGACGTGCATCGACTGTGAGCTGTGCACCAAGGCGTGCCCCTCCGGCATCAAGGTGCACAAGGTGGGCCGCGTCTGGAGCGATGAATGCATGAGTTGCATGCAGTGTGTGGAGGCTTGTCCCGTAATCGATACGCTTCAGATGAGGACGAGCAAAAAGGCCGAAGCCGTCCCCCCTTGGGTCTTTGGAACGCTGGTCGCCGGCGTGTTTGTCGCCATCACAGGGCTGGCCATGCTGACCGGCAATTGGCAGAACGGGATTTCCAGGGAAGAATATGCGAAGCGGTTCCAGGAACTCGACGCCCCGGTCTACCAGCACTTTCAGGGGGATGTTGCCCCCTATGGTCCCCATGACTAAACACAAGCAACCAGATCACCAGGAGGTTCGGGACTTCTACGACACCCTCGCTCCCGAGTACGACGCGATGACGTCGTTCGAGCAGAGGTTCATCCGTGAAAAGCCTTTCTTCCGGATGCTGATCGAGCGGTACGGCATTCGGACAGCCATAGACGCCGGATGCGGTACGGGGTTTCACTCACTCTTGTTGGCCCAGCTTGGAGTCAAGGTGACGGCGGTCGATCTTTCTCCCGAAATGCTCACCCGGGTCCGGGATCACGCGGAAACGATGGATATCAAACTCACCACCCTGCAGGCAGAGTTTCACAAACTAGCCGCGATCGTGCGAGAGCCGGTCGATGCCGTTTTCTGTCTGGGAAATTCCCTGGCCCATCTTCTCTCCGCGGAGGAACTCACAGATGCGCTGAAGAATTTCGCAGCTCTGCTGCGGCCGAACGGCGTCCTGCTTCTCCAAAACCTGAACTATCACCGGATCCTTCTCCAACGGGAACGGGTCCAGAGCATCAAGGATAACGGAACCAAGACCTACGTCCGATTCTATGATTTCACCGACCCGTTGGTCTTCTTCAATATCCTGACCATCGACCGGCAGGAGGGATCCATCAGACAAACGCTTCATACCGTCCCGCTTCGCCCGATCCTCCTGGACGAGATCGTTCCTCTCCTCCGGTCAGCCGGATTTTCCGAGATCAAGGCGTTTGGCGGGATCTCGATGGAGGAGTTCCGCCCGGAAAGTTCACAGGATCTGGTCATTCTTGCGCGAACTGCGGAGATGGGCGGCCCCCGGTCTTCACTCAAAGCAGAGCGAAGGGAGTAAAGTTTTAATTCAGGAAGAGGGTCACCTCTTCCATTGTCACCGGAGATGAAGCGATCCTTCGTCTTCTTTACGACACAAGGAGAAAAACCATGGCAACATTAAAAGAACTCGATGTCCGCGTCATTCCACCGCCGATAAAGCATCCAACGATCTTCAACACGTTCGACGCGCTGGCGAAGGGGGAGGGATTTCAACTGGTGAACGACCACGAACCGCGCCCCCTGTTCTATCAATTCCAGATTGAGCGTACGGGGCAATTCGACTGGCAGTACGTGGAAGAAGGTCCGGATGTGTGGCGGGTCAACATCACGAAGGTCATGGGATGACCAGCGAGAGCCTCCTCGTCTTTGTCAAATTCGGAAGCGCGTTCCTTGCAGTGCTGTTCGTGATGATCATCGCGAACAGTCTCGCCGGGGGTGCCGATCAGGCCGCGGAGACCCCATGGAAGAAGTTTAATCCGACTGCAGCGGACATCCACGACGGCCGGCAGATTATGGAGAGGAATGGATGCTTTGCCTGTCACAGTATCGACGGGTTCGGTGGACAGATCGGTCCCCGGCTCGACGGCGCCGCCCGGCGAAAATCAACGGAAGACCTCTTCCTGTGGATGAAGTCCCCGGGGGACGTGAAGCCCGGCACGCGCATGCCGCAGTACAATTTGCCCGATGCAGCGATGCTAAAAATCATCAGTTATCTGGAAACGAAGGATACGGTGGAGGTAAAACCATGATCTCCAAAGAGTGGAAAGTTGATGCAGTCCTCTCCTCATGTCCGGGGACGTTGGACGTCTTCGTGGCGGCGAGTCCCCATTTCAAGAAGCTGAAGAATTCCTTGCTGCGAAAAGCCCTTGCCCCAAGAGTCACGGTGGAGCAGGCGGCTGCCATCGGAGGTGTTCGCCTGGACGCGCTCCTTGCAAGCCTGAACGAGGCTGCCGGATTTCATGGCCCGAATGGGAATGGTTCGAACACCCCGGGTGAAGAACTGACGGGCATGGGGGAGACAGAGGGGACGAACGCAACCGCGGCCAAGCCTGATCTTGACGAAGTAGTGCTCGACGTTCGGCCGATCATTCAGGGGGGCTCGGATCCGTTAAAGACGATTATGAAGGCAGTGCGGGGGCTGGGGGAGAACCAGTCGCTTCATCTTGTCAATTCCTTCGAGCCGGTCCCACTATACTCTGTGCTCGGCGGGAAAGGATTTGACCATGCTGCCAGGCTGATTGACGGAGAGTGGCACATCTGGTTCTTCAGACGAGCCCCCTCGGCCGGTGAGCAGCAGTCAGGGCAAGGACCGGGTCAAGAGCCTTTGTCCCGACCAGGGGATGAGGAAGCCAGGGAGGAGAAGGTGGTCGAACTTGACGTTCGCGGTCTCGCACCCCCCGAGCCGATGATGCGGATTCTTGAGATCCTTGGAACAATCGGGGAGGGAACAATTCTCCTCGTGCATCATCACCGTGAGCCCATGATGTTGTATGACAAGCTTGAGGAACGGGGTTTCCAGGCGGTCGCCAACCGCATCGAGGAGCATTACTACAAAGTTGTCATCAGGAAAAAAGTGTAAGGCATGGTTCATCCTTATCAAGGAGCAGGTTATGGAGAAGAAAGTCTGGAGTGAGATCGAGCAGTTTTCCCCTGAAAAGCACGTGCATGTGCCGGTATTTGTGGGGGAGAGGACGAAGGTTTTGTTGCTTTGCCTGGGACCGGGATTGTCCGTGCCGCCCCACTCGCATCCCGGATTCGAGATCACGCTGCAACCGTTGCGGGGCAGGGGGGTGATGCAGGTCCCGGACGGAGCGGAGGTGGAGTTGAAACCGGGCGAGATCTACTTCGCTGACGGGGCGCTGAGTTTTCATCCGAGGAATCCATTCGGTGAAGAATTTGAAATGCTTATCCACCTGGTGAAGAAATGAACGCCCCGGCGGCCCTCGCGTCGACTCTGGCTCCCCCGTTTTCGATGGTGAGTAAATACTTCATTGCCTCCATTCTCTCCTTTGTCCTGTTGTGCGGACTGATGGTGTTGAGCGTTCCTGAATTGCAGGGGCATCACTTCCAGCCGAAACTCCTTGCCCTGACTCACATCGCAACGCTGGGCTGGATCACGATGATTATCTTTGGGGCGATGTTCCAATTGGTTCCGGTGGTTCTTGAGGTCAGGCTTTTCAGCGCGCGGTTGGGGGAAGTCCAATTCTGGCTCTACACCGTGGGAACGGCGGGACTGGTGTATGGCTTCTGGTTGTTCCGTGTCGGGGCGCACTTCACCGCCTCCGCGTCGATCGTTACACTCGCCATGCTGCTGTTCATCATCAACATCGTTGCAACCATGGGACGCGTGAAGCAATGGAATCTGACAGGATTGTTCCTGCTCTCTTCCTTGGTTTATCTCGGCATCACCGCGGTTGCCGGGTTGTTGTTGTCGATCAATCTGGGTTACCCATTCATCAGTCGCATTCATCTTGATTACCTGAAGATCCATGCCCACATGGGCTTCATTGGATGGGTTACGATGGTGATTATGGGGGTTGGATTGAAACTGATCCCGATGTTCGGTCTCTCACATGGTTTTTCCACGAAACCGGCCAGGGCGGCGTTGGTGCTCGTGAATGTCGGATTACTGGGGTTGAGCGTTGAATGGTTGTTCACCGGGGCCGAGTGGCTCCTGACGTCGTATGTGGTCATCCTCGTCCTGGGGTTGCTCGCCTTTATCGTCCAACTCATCCTGATCCTGAAGCACCGGATGCGTCAGATCTTTGATCTGGGCATGAAGCATTCGGTTGTAGCATTTTCCTATTTCCTTCTTTCGATCATATTTGGATTCGTCCTTGCTGTTGTGGAGATCGACGACGTTAAGTTGAGGGAGGGATTGATCTTGATGTACGGCGGGATGATCATGCTCGGCTTCTTCTCGATGCTCATCGTTGGGCAGATGTACAAGATCGTCCCGTTCCTGGTCTGGTTCCATACGTTCAGCGACAAAGTAGGGAAGGAGCCGGTTCCGATGCTCAAGGACATGTTCAGTGAGAAGGTGGGCAATGTGCAGTTTTGGATCCTGAACGCAGGCATCGTTTTGGTGCTGGCCGGGTTGGGAAGTTCACAATCGATGGTGTTGACGATCGGGCTCACCGCGATGTTCATTGCCTCCCTCATGGTGGCGTTCAATATTGCAGCCGTTTTCCGACTAAGGAGTCGTCATGGCAACAAGAGAATCCCTGCGTGAAGCATTAAAAATGGTGATCGATCCCGAACTGGGATTGAACCTTGTCGATCTTGGATTGATCTATGATATCGATATCGATGAAGATTCCATCCACATCGCTATGACTCTCACGACGGCGGGATGTCCGCTGCATGAGAGTATGATCGAAGCGGTGCGGCACGTCGCTCAATCGGCCGATCTCACCAGGAGCGTGTTTATTGATCTGGTCTGGGATCCCCCCTGGACCCCGGAACGAATGAGCGAGGACGCAAAAAAGGCTCTGGGATGGGCTACGGTTAGACAACCATGAAGTATTCCCAATATTGAGAATGTAAACCAATTATTTGGGCGATTGCATAAATAAATCTTGACAAGAGAGTTTTGGTCGGTTATATTCGGATAAACAGGTCTGATTATCCTGTAATAGAATGACGATGCGGTATGGAACACGGAATTCATCCTCAGAAATCCTGAAAAGGGGTCACCCTATGCTCCGTTTCCTTTCTGTGCTCGCAGTGAGCATGCTTACACTCGGCACCCTCCTGGCGCAAGAAACAGCCGACTATTACCGGCAGAACTGCATGAGCTGTCACACCGTCGGCGGGGGGCGGCTGACGGGGCCCGACCTCAAGAATGTGACGGAACGAAAAGACCGCGCCTGGCTCGCGCGCTTCATGACAGACCCCAAAGCTGCCATCGACGCCGGCGACCCGTACGCGCTGAAGATTTTTCAGGAAGCCCGCGGCGTCATGATGCCGGCTCTTCCCGGTATGACGCGTGCCCGCGCCGAGGCGCTTCTCGATCTCATCCAGACTGAATCCGCAAAAGAGAAATCCGTTTTCGCCGGCGTCCAGATAAGCGATCGTCCGTTCACCGATAGGGATGTCGAAACAGGGCATGCGATTTTCACAGGTGCGACTTCGCTGAAGAACGCAGGCCCGTCGTGTATCGGTTGCCACACCGTGAATGGCATGGGAGGATTCGGAGGCGGCACGCTGGGTCCCGACCTCACGACCGTCTTCGAGCGTTACCAGGGGCGTAAAACTCTTTCCACATGGCTCTCCGCCCCGGCCACCCCCACGATGCAATCCATCTTTAAAAAAGAACCGTTGGAACCCGAGGAGATCCTCAGTCTCGTCGCCTACTTTCAACACACCCTCACCCGAAACCCGGAAGATGCCTCCACGGCCCGTCTGAATTTTATTCTCATCGGACTGGCCGGTACGATCGTACTTCTCGGGCTGTTCGACGTTGTGTGGCACAAACGTTTTCGGGCCGTTCGCCGGCCGCTGGTTCAGGAACGTCAACTGGAGAGTCACCCATGAGCGACAACACCAAGATCCATTGGATCAAAGACGAAGAAAATCCTCTCCTCCGGGGATGGGAAGAGTTCTATCGCAATCGCTGGCAACACGACAAGGTGGTGCGCAGCACGCACGGTGTCAACTGCACCGGCAGTTGCACATGGATGATCCACGTGAAGGACGGGATCGTGACGTGGGAGATGCAGGGGCTCGACTATCCGTCGCTTGAACATGGTCTTCCCCCGTATGAACCACGCGGATGCCAACGCGGCATCTCGTTCTCCTGGTATCTCTACAGTCCGTTGCGTGTGAAATACCCGTATATCCGCGGCGCTCTGCTCGATCTCTGGAGAAAGGCGCGCGTCGAACATGAAGATCCGGTCGAAGCATGGAAATCGCTCGTGACAAAGCCGGAACACCGGAAACGATGGCAGCGGGCGCGTGGCAAGGGAGGATTCCGCCGCACGACGTGGGACGAGGTGCTCGAGATCATCGCCGCTGCGAATGTTCACACCATCAAAGCACACGGCCCGGATCGCATTGCCGGGTTCTCCCCGATCCCGGCCATGTCGATGGTGAGCTACGCCTCCGGCGCGCGCCTGATGCAGCTCTTGGGGGGAGTATCACTCTCTTTCTATGACTGGTATTGCGATCTCCCGTCCGCATCGCCGGAGACGTGGGGAGAACAGACCGACGTGCAGGAATCGGCCGACTGGTATAACGCAAAGCTTCTCGCGGTCATGGGCTCCAATCTGAACATGACGCGTACGCCCGATGTCCACTTCGCTGCCGAGGCCCGGCATAACGGTACCAAGATGTACGTGTTCGCTCCCGATTTCAATCAGGTTGCCAAGTACGCTGACCACTGGGTGTCGATCAACGCAGGGCAGGATGGAGCATGGTGGATGGCGGTGAACCATGTTCTTCTGAAGGAATTCCACCACGAGAAGAAGGTCCCATACTTCCTGGACTATACAAAGAAATACACGGATGCGCCCTACCTCGTGGAACTGAAGCAGGAGGGGGAAGTGTATGAAGCCGGACAGCTCCTGCGTGCAAACCGCCTGGAGCAATACAAGAACGTCGAACATGGCGGATGGAAGTTCCTCATGTGGGATGTGAAAGAAGGGAAACCGAAAATGCCGCTCGGGAGTGTCGGTGACCGGTGGGGGACGGAAAAAGGAAAATGGAACCTTCTCCTGAAGGACGGTCTGGATGGGAGCGCAATTGATCCGGAATTGACCTTCCTGGAAAAAAGTGCATCAACGGTCCCCGTCCGGTTTGACAATTTTGCTGATGCGGCAAGCCTGGTCCGACACGTTCCTGTGACGACGATCAAAACGGCGGATGGCAGCCCGGTGACGGTCGCGACGGTGTACGACCTGCTGATGGCTCAGTACGGCGTCTCGCGTGGGTTGGAAGGGGATTACCCGACCGGTTACGACGATGAAGAGTGTCCCTACACACCGGCATGGACGGAAAAATACACCGGTATCGGTCGCAAGGACCTCCTCCAGTTTGCGAGGGAGTGGGGGAACACTGCCGAGCACACCAATGGCAAATGCACCATCATCATCGGTGCCGGCATCAATCACTGGTATCATGCCAATTTGATGTACCGGGCCGGCATCCACGCACTGATGTTCTGCGGATGCATCGGCGTGAATGGCGGAGGGCTCGCGCATTACGTCGGTCAGGAGAAGCTGGCCCCAGGAGAACCGTGGGGGGCGATCGCGTTCGCCAAGGATTGGTATGCGGCATCGCGCCAGCAAAACGCGCCGAGCTGGCACTATGTGCATACCGATCAGTGGCGGTACGAGAAAGGATTTACCGATTATCACACTGTTCCCGCAAAGCAGGCACAAGGCTCCCTGGCATCCGGGCACACAATGGATGTGCAGGTGAAGGCCGTCCGCAACGGCTGGCTTCCGTTCTATCCGCAGTTTCCGAAGAACAGCATCGAACTTGTCAAAGAGGCTGAGGCAGCCGGGGCAACGACAAACGAACTGGTTGTTCAAAAAACCGTGGAGGATCTTAAGACGAGGAAACTGAAATTCTCGGTGGAGGATCCGGATGCGAAAGAGAACTGGCCCCGTGTTTGGTTCATTTGGCGCGGCAACGCGCTGATGGCGAGCAGCAAAGGACACGAATATTTCCTCCGGCATTACCTGGGCACGCACGATAATGCCGTTGCGCAGGATATGGCCCGGGATTCCGTGAAGGAAGTGGTCTGGCATGAAATTGCCCCGCATGGGAAAATGGACCTCGTCATCGACCTCAACTTCCGGATGGATACATCCGCGTTGTATTCGGACATCGTCCTCCCGGCGGCGACCTGGTATGAGAAGGCTGACCTGAATTCGACCGACATGCACAGTTTCATCCATCCTCTCTCCGCCGCGGTGCCTCCGTGTTGGGAATCAAAGAGCGATTGGGATATCTTCAAAGCGGTCGCAAAGAAATTCTCCGAAATGGCGGCTCATCACTTCCCGGATCCCGTGAAGGACATCGTCGCCACACCCCTCGCTCACGATTCTGCCGCAGAGATCGCCCAACCCGACATCAAAGACTGGATCAACGGGGAGGTGGAGGCGATTCCCGGCAAGTCCATGCCGCAGTTCACCATCGTAACCCGCGACTACAAGAATCTCTACAACCAGTACGTTTCCCTCGGTCCCCTCGTCCGCCAGAATGGCCTGGGCGCCCACGGGACAAAATATGCGATCGACGATTTCTATGACCAAATGCTGATCACGCATCCCACCTCCTCTTTTGACGGGAAAACGTATCCCTCCCTCAAACGGGATGTCGAGGTGTGCGATGCGATCCTGCACCTGGCGACAGTGACCAACGGAGAGCTGGCATACCGGTCGTACAAGAACATGGAGGAGAAGGTTGGACTGCCGCTCGCTCATCTTGCCGAAAAGAACAGGGGAACGCGCGTGAGCTACAAAGGACTGCAGGGGGCTCCTATGAGGTTGCTGAACAGCCCCATGTGGTCCGGTCTTACCGAAAACGGACGCGCGTATTCCGCCTTCACCTATAACGTGGAAGGTCTCGTCCCTTGGAGGACTCTCACGGGTCGACAGCACTTCTATCTCGATCACCCCGGGTATATTCAGTTCGGGGAGCATCTCCCGACGTACAAGCCGAAGCCGTCTCCGACACAGTACTCAGACCTTCGCTTCACCACGGAGGCCGGCAAATCCAAAATGCTGAACTTTCTAACCCCTCACGGCAAATGGCATATCCACTCCACCTACAGCGATAATCAACGCATGACGACCCTGTCACGCGGGATTGAGCCATTCTGGATGAACGACAAGGATGCTGAAGAACTTAGCATCAACGATAACGACTGGGTCGAAGTGTACAACGATCATGGCGTCGTCGTTACACGTGCCGCCGTCAGCGCCAGGATTCCGCGTGGGATCTGCATCATCTACCATTCTCCCGAACGCACCTACTCGGTCCCGAAGTCGCCTCTTCGAAACAACCGCAGGGCCGGAGGGCACAACAGTCTTACCCGAACGCGTCTCAAACCGAACCTGATGGTGGGAGGGTACGGCCAATTCACATATCACTTCAACTATTGGGGACCGACCGGCTGCAACCGCGACACGCACGTGTTGATCCGCAAACTTCCCGAACTGATCTGGTAGGAGACCCCCCATGAACGTGCGATCTCAAATATCCATGGTGTTCCATCTCGACAAGTGTATCGGATGCCACACGTGCAGCATCGCGTGTAAGAACATCTGGACCGACCGTAAAGGGACGGAGTATATGTGGTGGAACAACGTCGAGACCAAGCCGGGCACCGGATTCCCGACAAAGTGGGAGGACCAGGAGAAGTACCGGGGCGGGTGGGAACTCCGGGACGGGAAACTGGTCCTCAAATCCACCAGCAAAGCAAAGACGGTCACGAACATCTTTCATAACCCGTCGATGCCGAGCATGGATGACTACTACGAGCCATGGACGTACAAATACGATGAGCTTTTTAATGCCCCCGAAGGATCGGATCAACCGACCGCGCGGCCGGTTTCCATGGTCACGGGCGAGTATATCAATGTCGAGTCCGGCCCGAATTGGGACGACGACCTCGGAGGATCGCGCATCTACGCCGAAAGCGATCCGAACCTGAAGGGTCTGAGCGAAGAGCAGCGGCAGCAGCTCTCGGCCGTGGAACGCCTGGTGCTATTCTATTTTCCCCGCATCTGTAACCACTGTCTGAACCCCAGTTGTGTCGCGTCGTGTCCCTCCGGAGCCTTATATAAGCGGGGGGAGGACGGGATCGTGCTGATCGACCAGAAGCGCTGCCGCGGTTGGCGCGCGTGCGTGGCGGCTTGTCCCTACAAGAAAACGTTCTACAATTGGTCGACCGGCAAGTCGGAGAAATGCGTGCTTTGCTACCCGCGCCTGGAAACGGGAGAGGCGCCGGCATGCTTCCACTCGTGTGTCGGGAGGATCCGGTACCTCGGCGTGTTACTCTACGATGCGGATCGTCTTGAGGAAGTTGCCAAGCTCCCCGACGAACAGCTCATCGACGGGCATCGTTCCCTGATCCTCGACCCCCATGATCCTGAGGTCATAGCCGCTGCACGTAAGAACGACATCCATGATTCGGTCATTGAATCGGCCCAGAACTCGCCGGTCTACAAGTTCGTCAAGGAATGGAAGATTGCCCTTCCTCCCCACATCGAGTTTCGCACCTTGCCGATGTTGTTCTACGTCCCACCGATGTCCCCGGTGATGGCAAACAGGAATGATGACACCGTGTCGAGCGTTTCGGACGAGTTCTTCCACGATATCGAGCAAGCCAGGGTTCCGCTCCAGTTTCTCGCCAATTTGTTCGGCGCCGGTCATCAGGGAAAGCTCCTGTACGCGCTGAAAAAACAAAAGGCGGTCCGTGTGTACCGCCGCTCCAGGACCGTCGGGGACATCCCGATGAAGACGGCGGAGGCGATCTTGCGCGAAGCCGACTGCACGGTGGAAGAGGCGGAAGGGATCTACAAGCTCACATCGCTCTGCACCTTTGAGGAGCGTTTTGTCATCCCGCCGATGCACCGTGAAGAAGCGATCGAGATGATGAAGGATCCACAGGAACACAAGACGGCAGTCGGCTTCGGGTTCCTGGATCCGCCCAAGAGAGGACTCTGATGAAGAACACGATCATGTTCGATGGCCTGGCCTCAATCCTTGCCTACCCGCGCGAGGATTACAAATCCCGCCTAACCTCGTGTCTCGAAGCGCTCCGGACGTCGCAGTTCCCGGATCCCGATGGTGGGCAGACTGCGATCAGACATCTTCAACAATTTGCCGATACGATCCTGCCGCTTTCCATGGGGGAGTTGGAGGAACTCTATACTCGGACCTTCGACATTAATCCTGTCAGCAGTCTTGAAGTCGGTTGGCATCTGTACGGGGAGACCTACGAACGGGGGGCGTTCCTGGTGCAGATGCGGGACCTTCTCCGCCGGTACGCGATCGAAGAATCGAGCGAACTGCCAGATCACCTGACACACGCGCTTCATGCACTCGGCAGAATGGAAGAGGAAGAAGTCCGGGAATTTGTCCCGACGCGCCTGGCGCGCGCGTTGGACAAAATGCTCGAGGGGTTCGCGGTCAATCCCAACCCGTATGAACATGTGTTGCAGGCGACCAGGATCCTTGCCCGCCAATCCGTCACCGCACAGGAAGGAGTGTGAATCATGTTTGAAGTTGGCCCTTTCCTGCTCGATACCGTGTTGTTCGTGGTGTTCCCGTATGTCTCGCTCGTCGTGTTCCTGATCGTTTCCATTCGTCGATATCGGTCCGAAAGTTTCACCTATTCCAGCCTCTCGTCCCAATTTCTCGAAAACAAACACCACTTCTGGGGGCTCGTGCCGTTTCACTACGGGATCATCGTCGTGCTGGTTGGACACGTAGTGGCTTTCCTGCTTCCCCGCGAAATCTTGTGGTGGAACAGTCACCCAGCCCGGTTGTACATCCTTGAGGGATCCGCCTTCGTGGCCGCGCTCCTGTGCATGGTGGGATTGGTGAGCATCATCATACGGCGCATCACCGACCCGAAAATCAGGATCGTCACCAGCGTTGCCGACTGGGTGATCTTCGGCAATTTCATCGTGCAGATCCTGAGCGGCCTGTATGTCGCGCTGTTCCACAGTTGGGGGTCTTCCTGGTTTGCATCGCTTGCCGCCCCCTATCTCTGGTCGTTGGTAACACTCACCCCCGATATCACGTACGTCACCGCGATGCCGTGGATGGTCAAGCTGCACATCGTGAGTGCGTACACCATGATTGCGTTCGCACCGTTCACCCGTCTGGTTCATATCCTGGTCGTTCCCAATCCGTATCTCTGGCGGAAGCCCCAGGTGGTGCGGTGGTACGGGATCAGAAGGAAATCAAAAGGTTCAACTGCAGAATCGGGAGCGTTCGTCGATGCCTCAAACTAAAGGGAGTCCAAATCTCGGACTCAAGGCTGCGACCCTTGGTTTCTTTATTGGCTTTGCTGCCGTGGCGCTGTTCGGCACAACGGCTGTGAAGCTTAAGGAGCTGATGGAATTAAGTTCTCTTGAGTTGTCGGTTCTTATCGCCGTCCCTGCACTGACCGGTTCGCTGCTCAGGATTCCCTTTTCCGGTTGGGTGGATACGACAGGCGGGAAGAAGCCGATGTTGACCCTGCTCGGCCTTTCCGTTGTCGGTATGATCGGACTGACGGTGATGATTCTCACACTGTACCCTGAGGGACTTACGAGAGAATTCTATCTCCCGATTCTGGCCTTCGGCGCACTCTCGGGTTGCGGCATCGCCACGTTTTCCGTTGGAGCGAGCCAGGTTGCATACTGGTTTCCGCAACGGCATCAGGGCAAAGCGCTTGCAGTGTATGCCGGCGTAGGAAACGTTGCTCCGGGAGTGTTTACGCTCCTCCTTCCCGTTGCGGTGGCAAGTGCCGGGTTAAGCGGCGCATACGTGATCTGGCTCCTGGTTCTGGTCGGGGGGACCATTCTGTATTCGGTCTTCGGCTGTAACGCGTGGTACTTCCAGTTCGTCGGAGCGGGAATTTCACCCACGGAGGCACGGGAACTTGCGAAACGGGAAGGGCAGGAGCTCTTCCCTCTGAACGGAATCAAGCAAAGCCTTGTAGCCTCTGCCAAGGTGTGGCAAACGTGGGCTTTGGTGTCGATCTATTTCACGACCTTTGGCGGTTTCATTGCCCTTACGGCGTGGCTTCCCACTTACTGGACGCAGTTTCATCACATGGATGCCATTGTCGCTGGAGTGTTGACTGCCGGTTATTCCATTCTGACCTCTGTCGTGCGAATCGGCGGCGGAGTTCTTTCCGATCGGTTGCGGGAGGGAGGAGAGAATACGGGGATCCTCGCCCTGCTCATCATGTTGATGGGTGCCTTCATGATGACGATGTCACAACAGTATCAACTGGCGATTCCGGGTATGATCCTGATGGCCTTTGGCATGGGAAACTGTAATGCGGCCGTTTTCAAACTGGTACCCCAACTTGTTCCGCAGGCCGTTGGTGGTGCCACCGGCTGGGTCGGTGGTCTCGGAGCCTTTGGAGGTTTCTTGATTCCGTTAGCGATGGGGTTCGCGGTCAGCGATCTGGGGATGCCGGGCTATCCCATCGGCTTTGTCATCTTCATCTTCCTGGCCCTCTCAGCGTTGACCATGCTGTGGGTCCTGAAGTATACAAGGGATCAACCGGTCGAGGCAGGACCGTCTTCGGAAGCGTCAAACCAGAGTTTGCAGGAAGAGTTCTGACATGAACAGCCCACGTAATACACCCCTCCGGTATGTCTCTGAAACGTGGCAACAGGAGATTATTGGTGTACCGGCAATCTTCATGGCACTCGGTGTTTTTTTGCTGTATCCCGGCAAATACATCATCGGGCATTTTTTCAACCCTCCCCTGGATCGGACCATTCTTGACGGGTTGGGGATTGTCCTCGTGCTGTTTGCACTGTATGTCGTCGCCCGTTTTGGTGCACAGCTTTGGCTCGATGCGCGCGTCCTGTGGAATTTCTCGCCCGGGCACTTCCGGATAGGAACCTGGGTTGCGGCCGTGAACATCGTTGCCGTAGTGATGTATCCGATTGTTCCACCGGTCGCAATTATTGCTCATCTCCTCGCCTGGCTCTTGTGGTGTGTGTACATGGTTTGGCTCATGAAGATGGTTGTGCGTGGCGAGCTCAAGGGGGGAAATCTCACGGGCACAGTGTTCCTCGTCACGGTGGCAACACAGTCGCTTGTTCTGGGTTGTATGACGGTCTTCGCCGGGCATATTGGAGATCTTCTTCCGGTGCTGATTGTGATCAATGTCCTTGGAATCATCTTCTACTGGATCTCATTTGCACTGACGTGGGTCGTCGGTGGATTTGTGGAACCCCTGGTGCATTGGGTGCCGCAGAACAACATTACCCACGGAGCGTTGTCGATTACGATGCTGGCAGCCCAAATGATTGAGAACAGCATGCCGGGCTCCCTTCCCTATTTTCATTTCGTGATTCAGGCCGCCTGGGTGATTACGTGTCTGTTACTCCTTTTATCACTCATCTATGAAGTATTCCTGATCACGAACAGGAAGCAGCCGTTGCTCCGTTTTCAGCCTGGCAACTACGCACGGAATTTTACCTACGGGATGTTCTTTGCATGCTCATACTATGGATACGTCTATTCTCATCCGTCGATTATGAAGACCGTGATGAATCCCCCCGCATTGCTCACACTTGGGTTTCTGGTGCTTCTTGTGAATGCGTGGGAAGTGATGAATCACATCCTAACGGGGTTGATGCCCCGGACGCGTTTGCAGGGAGCGCGGTGATTGCTTTCCAACAGAAACATTTGGTGATGGATTGAGACGATGAGGCTTCTGAACAGTCGGTTATTGACGGTCATTTTAGGCGTGGCGGTCTTGTTGGCCATGAGCGTGTTTCTCACCTCGTTCACGGCGAACATGCGCCTTCCGGACAACCACCAGGGGTATGAACCCGTGCAGCCGATCGCTTATTCCCACCTGCTCCATGCAGGGGAGTTGGGCATTTCGTGCCTGCATTGTCACACGGGAGCCGAAAAGGGGCGGGCCGCCGGAATACCGTCTACGAATGTGTGCATGAATTGCCACACACAGATCACGGCCCCGATTCTCTCTGTGCGGGCCGAAGACGAGCTTGCGGCCAAGGAAAACCGCCCGCCGCGCCGCATCATTTCACCGGAACTCAGGAAACTTTATGTCACCGCAGGGTTGGATGACGAATTGAAACCCGACCCTACAAAGACTCCCTCCGGCGTGGCATGGGTGCGTGTGCACAGTCTCCCCAGTTTCGTCTATTTCAATCACAGTGCGCACGTCAACGCAGGAGTCGCCTGCCAAACGTGTCACGGGAACGTTGAGACGATGGAGCGGGTGAGGCAGGTTGGTTCGCTTTTGATGGGGTCCTGTGTGAATTGCCATCGGGATTCAGGGTTGACAGGCAACGATGGGAAGAAGGTTACCGCATCCACAGATTGCGTCGTTTGTCACCATTGAATGGAAGTTGCCGAGAGAAACAAGTGAGTATGAGACAGTTATGAGCCACGACCATCATCAACACGATCAAGAGTTCGAGCCGGTCGAAGAGTTCAGCCGCCGGTCGTTTCTCAAACTTGCGGGATTCTCCTTTGCCGGGACGGTCATCGCCGGTTGCGAGCAATCGAATCTCGAGAAGGCCATCCCCTACCTCGTCCGACCGGAGGAAATTACTCCGGGTGTTCCCTACTGGTTCGCCTCCACATGCGGGGGTTGCAGTGCGGGGTGTGGCGTCCTCGTCAAGAACCGCGATGGAAGGCCAATCAAGGTTGAAGGAAACCCATCCCACCCCGTCTCCCTGGGGGGATTGTGCGCCATCGGACAGGCGACGATTGTCTCTCTGTATGACTCCCAGCGGCTGAATGGGCCTTTGATGCAGGGAAGAGCCTCGACCTGGGATGCGGTTGACGCAGAAGTCCTGGACAAACTCGAAACGATCCGCAAGTCCGGAGGATCCGTCCGATTTCTGACCGGGAGTGTAACCAGTCCCACCACACGTGCGCTCATCAACAGGTTTCTCGCTCAATTCAAAGACGCGAGGCATGTCGAGTACGATCCTGTCTCCTTATCGGCGATTCTGGACGCCCACAAGCTTACACACGGGGAGCGACTGCTTCCGCGCTTTCTCTTTGAACGGGCCGAAACCATCGTCAGCTTTGATGCGGATTTCCTCGGGACCTGGCTTTCACCGGTTGAGTTTACAAAAGGGTACAGGGCTGGACGGTCGCTGGCCGGCCGCGGGCAGGGGTTCTCGCACCATGTTCAAATCGAATCCCGTCTTTCACTGACCGGCAGCAATGCGGATGAGCGAGTCATCGTATCCCCTCACGAACTCGCTCTCGCACTCTCCCGGCTTGTTGTCCTTCTTTCCCCCAGGGCCGGGAGAGCCGCTTTTTCCATATCAGCTCCTCTTCCCGGGCGACTTGAAAACCGGGTCGCCGGGATAGCAGAACGGCTCTGGAAGTGTCGGGGCAAGAGTCTGGTCCTCTGCGGAACCAACGATCTCCGACTCCAGCTTCAGGTCAATCTCCTCAACCAGCTCCTCGGAAATTATGATGCGACCATCGATCTTCAGAAGCCTTCGTATCAGTGCAGAGGGAACGATGGAAACCTCGCACGGTTACTCGAAGAGATCCGGTCCGGTTCGGTTCGGGCGCTCCTTGTTGATGGTGTGAATCCTCTGTACGATCTCCCTGAGCCGGGAGAATTGCGGGAGGCGTTTTCACGAATCCCGCTTTTGGTGAGCTTTGGTGAGCGGGCGGATGAAACTGCAGGCATGGCGCACGCTGTGCTGCCGCAGCCTCATGAACTGGAACGATGGAATGATACGGAAGCAACGGCCGGAATCGTCTCCTTGTCGCAACCAACGGTCCAACCCCTTCGAAGCGCGCGTACGCTGGCAGAGAGCCTCAGTGTTTGGTTGGGTGAGAAGAAGCGGGCTTATCATTTGATCCGGGAGGAGTGGGAACGGTCCGTCTTCCGTCGCCAGAAGCGTGAACCATCGTTCACGGCCTTCTGTAATAAGACACTCCACGACGGGTTTGCCGCGGTTGAGACGAGACAGGTGACGATCAAATCGTTCAACTTCAGTGTCATCAGTACCCATGCTTCGGATCCTCCCTATCCAGAAACACGGGAAGCGTTCGCGCTCGTTCTCCATCCCTCCTCGACGATGTTGGACGGAAGGCATGCTCATAATCCGTGGTTGCAGGAGCTGGCTGATCCGGTGACGAAAATCGTCTGGGATAATTACGCTTCTCTTTCAGTAACGGCGGCTGCCGGATTGGATGTGAACGAGGGGGATGTGATCTCCATTCAAACGGAACAGAACGAAGTCCTTGAACTTCCGGTCCACATCCAACCAGGTCAGGATGATCGGGTGGTTTCGGTCGGACTCGGATACGGAAGAAAGGGAACGGACCGCTTTACCGATATCGGTCCAAATTGGCTCCAGTCCAAACCGACGGTTTCCCCCGGCGGACTCGTCGGAGCAAACGCGGCGCCACTGCTTCGATGGCAGAATGGCATGCTGACGTACGCGGGTCGGACCATCGTGGTCGCGAAGACGGTAAGGAAGCATCCATTGGCCGCCACCCAGGAATATCATTCGTTGACAAGTCCGGACCTGCTGGGGCGGGGGACGGGGGAAAAGCGGGCGATCGTTCAGCAAACATCCTTCGCGGCTTATTCCGAGGATCCCACCTCAGGAAGCTTCCAGAAGCACAAACTCGATTCGCTCTGGCCGGATGACCACCAGTATCCCGGGCATCGCTGGGGTATGGTCATCGATCTCACTGCGTGCACCGGATGCTCGGC
>JBBEBV010000254.1:4958-20838 GCA_040882165.1 Bacteroidota bacterium | reverse complement strand
ACCCTGCCGCGGTCGAGAGAGCGGCGGCCAGTCCCCCCGCCGCAACAAGTCCGACAACCCAGTTTGGCAACTGCGCAATCTCCGGGTTGGCAAGCACTATGATATCGCGGTCGACGGTGAGTTCATTGCGCTCCGTCTCCTTCACGTACTGAATCCTCCCATCGCCATTCTTATCGTTGAACGTAAGAAGTCCGGTTTTCTCCCAGTTCCTGAACCATTCCGGCGCCGAGTTGTATTCCAGGTTTGTGACAGTCTCCAGCATATTGGTTCGAGCAAATGCGGCAACCGCCGGAGCTGTGGTGTAGAGAAGAGCGATAAACAGCAGGGCCCAGCCGGTGGAGCTCCTGGCATCCGCCACTTTTGGAACGGTGTAGAACCGGACGATCACATGCGGCAGGCCGGCCGTGCCGACCATCAACGCGGCCGTGATGAAGAGAACGTCGATCATCGGCTTGTTGCCCGATGTGTAAGCGGTGAAGCCGAGCGCTTCATTGAGTCCGTTGAGTTTGTCCAGGAGATACACGCCAGGTTCGTTCGAGAGTGTACTGCCAAAACCGAGCTGCGGGATAGGCACCCCCGTGACCATGATGGAGATGAAGATCGCCGGCAGGAGGTAGGCGAAGATCAGGACCCAATATTGGGCGACCTGGGTGTACGTGATTCCCTTCATGCCTCCCAGCACGGCGTAGAAGAGAACGATCGCCATTCCAATCACAACGCCGGTGCTGATATCGACGTCGAGGAAACGCGAGAAGACTATTCCCACTCCGCGCATCTGTCCAGCCACGTATGTAAACGAAACAAAGATCGCACAGATGATCGCAACAACGCGGGCTGTCTGCGAGTAATACCGGTCGCCGACAAACGCCGGGACGGTGTATTGTCCGAACTTCCGAAGATACGGGGCGAGTAACAGCGCCAGCAACACATATCCCCCCGTCCAACCCATAAGATAGACCGCGCCATCGCGTCCCATGAAGGAAATGGAACCCGCCATGGAAATAAACGAGGCGGCCGACATCCAATCCGCCGCGGTCGCCATGCCGTTCACCGAGGGGGAGACGCGCGAGCTTGCGATGTAGAATTCTTTTGTCGACGCAGCCCTTGCCTTGATAGCGATCACAATATAGAGGGCGAAGGATGCGCCGACGATGAGAAAGGTCCAGGCCTGAGTATCCATGTATACGCTTCAGGTGGTTGTTGTTGTGAGAGGTGCGGATGAGTGGATAGGTATCAGTCGGTCTGCGATCCGGGCGACGGTCTTCCGTCCGCCGATCGGTCTTCATTCCTCATGCACATCGAATTTCTTGTCCAGGGCGTTCATCAACCGGACATAAACAAAAATGAGGACGACGAACACATAGATCGATCCCTGTTGGGCGAACCAAAACCCAAGTCCGAACCCGCCGATCCTGATCCGATCCAGCGTGTCGGCCATCAGGATCCCGAAGACGTACGAGACGAGGAACCAGATCGAGAGAAGGAGAAGGAGGTACCGAAGGTTGGCGTTCCAGTAATCCCGGCGGTTGTTCTCCGGCATAATGTTCCCGAGCGATGTTGTGGTGTGAGGAAGGAAGAACGAAACGGTGAAAGTCCGGCGCAATGTAAAAACATTCGTCGAACGATGCAACTCAAGGTGTTTCCGGCCTGCTGCGGGGAGGTCGTCGTCGATTACGGAAGCGCTGTTGCTGTCCTCCTTGTTGTTGCCCTCCCTTTTGCTCCGGCCCACCCGGTTCTGGCCCACCCTGCTGACCCGGCTTTTCTTGCTGTGGTGTTCCCCCGGGTTGTTGCCCCCCTTGTTGGCCCTGCCTTCCGTGCTGTTGTTGTCCCCCCCGCTGCTGCTGCCTCGGCTGAGGCCGTTGTCCTCCTTGTTGTCGCTGTTGCTGAGCCCGGGTCGCTTCAACCTGTTTCTGGAGTTTGTCCCTGCGTCGACCCATGATAAACCCGTGGACTCCGAGGACGGGACCGATGAAGCCGTAGATCCATCCTGCCATCGCGGTCTCGGCCTCGCCCCCGACCATCACAATACCGGTGGAGACAAGAGCGAACGAGCCCTGCAGGGTCACCTGGTTGAGACTGATGCGTGTATCGAGTCTCTCCAACTCGTTGAGGCGGAGATCCTCCCGTTTTCGATAAGCGTGGATAAACATGAGGGAAAAAATCAGCATGACGGCGAAGTATCCTGCGTTGTAGATCAGCATCATTTGCACTCCCTGGCCGGGGAGCAACAGGTCTGCCTGCATCGGAATGCCCATGACCATATTAATGACGAACGTAAAGAGGAATTTCAGCGGATAAATATAAAAGAGAATCACAAAGAGGAGGAGAGCGTTCAGCGTGATGGTATACGTGTCCTTCAACCCGTATCGCCGGAAGAAGATGTAATGTATATGCCAGATATAGATCAGCATCAGGAAGCAGAGGCCAAATGCAAAAAAACCTCGCATGGTTGTCAGAAGGTCGGTGAAGGTCTTTGGGACCTCCAGCGAGACCACCAGGAGCGTCACGGCGAAGGCAAACACGGCATCGGTGAACCCCTCGATCCGTGAAACCTCGCCCCCTCTCCAGCGGAAATCTTTATTGTAACCGTACCCTTGTCGTACAAAGCGATCTCGGAACATAAGTCTCCTTGGTTCTATGAATGATCCTTGCTCAATGGATGAGCGTTGGCACACGTTCCCGGTTCAGGAATTGAAGACGGTCCGCAGTGCTGTGGCAAACCGATCCATCCCTTCCTCCGTGCCGATCGAGACGCGGCACCAGTCGTCGAAAGGAGGGAAGGGACGGGCGACAAGAACGCCCTGTTCCTGCATGGAAGTCCTGAACTGCTCGATAGGTCGGCCGGTTTGAAAAAATACAAAATTCCCCTCCGAGCGGAGGAAACGATGTCCCATGCGATCGAGGAGCGCATACAGAGCTTCCTTGCCCTGCTGTGTTCTCCGCTTGCTGATGGATTGATAGGCTGCATCGCGGTAACTCGCGATGGCTCCGCGCAATCCGACAACATTCACACTGCCCGTCAAATGCTGCGCGAGCGTTTTGATGATTTCCGGCCGGGCGATCCCGAAGCCGATCCGGAGGCCGGCAAGAGCGTGGATCTTCGATGCAGTTCGGGAAACGATAACATCACGCCCGTTGCGAACGAGTTCGACCATCGTCCGGTGGGTCGGGGAATCCACAAACTCATGATACGCCTCATCAACATACACGACAGTCCGGCCGGAAGCGTCCTCACAGAATGCGCGCAGCGCTGAACCGTCGATCAACACGCCGGTGGGGTTGTTGGGGTTGCAGATGTACACCAGCGATGTCTTTGAGGAAATGCGCCGGCTCATTTCTTCGAGATCCTGATTCATCCGGTCATTGAGGGGAACGCGATGAATCGTTGCCCCCACCGTCGTTGCGTATTGCTGGAGTTGTTCGAATGTGGGTTGTGGCGCGAGGATCTCTCCGCCATCCCTCCCATAGATGAGTCCGGCCACGTTCAGGATCTCCCCCGAACCGGATCCGATCACGATGTGGTCGGGTGGAATATCTTCCTGCTCTGCGATCAGTTTCCGTAGTTCCTGATACGGAATGCCCGTATAGAGATGTCCCTCGTCAAAGGCTTTCGCCGTGGCTTCGCGCGCGGCGGGCGAGGGGCCGTACGGATTTTCGTTGAGGTTCAGACGAACGAGGTCACGGTCTCCCCGTTGCAGCAATGACGGGACGGATTGGCAGCCGGCCACCACGGCATAGACCGCCGCTGCACCGCTTCGACTCAACCATTCCCGTCTGTTCATTGTTACCGGCATGTCTCGCTGACCACCTGTCCGTTCACAACCACAGCGCACACGTGGCTTGTATATTCAAACGGATCGCCGTCAAAGACCACCACATCTCCGTCTTTGCCCGTTTCAAGGGAGCCAACGCGCTTGTCAACTCCGATGATCTTCGCAGCCCCGATGGTAATGGAGGCCAGTGCATCCTGGAACGAGAGTCCGTTGGAGGCCGCTATTGCCGCCTCATACAGCACGAGGCGGGTTTTTGGAACATAGCTCTCATAGCCGCTCTGAATGGCGATGGGGATTCCCCTCTTTTGGAGTGACGCGGCGGTTTCCATGGAAACGTTTCGTGCATCTCCCCCCGGTCTGATCATCGTGGGGTGGAGGATGACGGAGACGCCGGCTTTCTTGATCTCGTCGATCACGAGGTATGCCTCAGCCGCCCCATCCAGGACCATCTTAAAACCGAATTCCTTTGAAAGCCGCAGTGCGCTCATAATATCGGTTGCCTTCTGAGCGGTGAAAAGGACTTTCGTTTGTCCTGACAATACGCGGACAAGCATCTCCAACTTGAGGTCCACTCCAGGACGTTTCTCCGCGTCCTTGGCCCCTCTGCGCTTCAGATAATCCCGGGCCTTCAGGAACTCAGACCGGATCATGGCGACGGACTTTGCGCTGGTGCCCGGGGAGCGGAAGTTCTGGGAGACGGATTCGCCGAGCGTGAAGGCCACCATCCCCGAATCGATCAGGGCTTCATTTACCGTTCCACCGACGGTTTTCACAACAATCGTGGTTCCGCTGGCGAGTGCGCCAGGTCCATGCCCTGTGTGGAGGGTGGTCACTCCCATGGTGCGAAGCCATTCGACGAGTGCCTCTCGCGCATTGTAGGCATCGATGGCGCGCAGCTCCGGCTGCATGGGCTCCGATTTCTCGAGCTGCATCTGATCGTGTGTCTGGTTCAGCATTCCGGCAAGCCCGACCACCGAGTGGGCATCGACGAGTCCGGGAGTGACAACCTTGCCCGAGAGAACCTTGTAGCCGTTCGGGATTTGCACCTGTGAAGCGGGCCCAACCCGCTCGATCTTGCCCCCGTTGATCAACACGACGCCGTTCGTGATCGGCGATCCGGACATCGTATGGACCGTCTCACCCTTGATGGCGACCTGTGCCGTGAGGGAGGAGACGATGATGAGGCACAGTACCGTCATGCTTTGGATTCTTTTCATTCCACACCTCCTTCGCACGCGTCCATGTACAGGGAGCGGCGGAAGACCTCGTATCCTCCGACGGCCATTTTATGATCTTCGGGATCGGAGCGGTCGAACATCTTATTCCCTTCAACCCAGGTCTGCTCAACATGGGTATAGACACTGAACGGGTCGCCCGAAAGGACAAGGAAATCCGCATCCTTTCCCGGCTTGAGCGAGCCGACGCGATCATCAAGTTCCAGCATCTTCGCTCCTGCGATCGTCAGCCCTTCCAGGGCCTTCCCGCGTGACATCCCCGCCCGTACGGCCAGGGCAGCCATGCGGAGAAACAGCCGTGAGTCGGTGATGCCGTCGTCCGTATGGAACCCGACCAACGCACCCGCTTTTTCCAGCTCCACGCCGTTCTCATTCCGGATATCCGTGGTTTCAAGTTTTCCGCCGGGAGAGTCAATCAGGATGATGGAAGAGGGTACCCCGGACTCCGCGATCTCCTTTGCCACCTTCCATGCTTCGCTCACGTGCTGGAGGACGACCCGGAAGCCAAACTCTTTTGCCAGTCGCAATACCGTCATGATATCGTCGTGCCGGTGCGTATGATGGTGCACGACCCGCTTTCCTTCGAGCACCTGGACGAGCGCTTCCATTTCGAGTTCCCGTTTCGGCATTTTGTCCGGGTTTCCGGCGGCGGCCTTGACCTTCGCTTGGTAGTCTTGTGCCTTCAGGAAGAGTTGCCGCACCAGCGCCGCGGATTTTGCCCGTGTGCCGGGGAACGGTTTCTCACCTATGGAATTGGTCCCATTCGCCATTTTCATCCCTCCACAGATACCGTTCACCGGATCGGGACAGAAGAGCATGTCATAGATGGTGTTGGCCGGTCGGATTTTGAGATAGGCGGTTTGACCGCTCATCAAATGACCGGAGCCCGGCATGACGTTCACGGTCGTGATGCCACCAGCGAGAGCTTTCCGGAATCCTTTGCTCCGCACGTCGATTGCGTCGATGATCCTGACCTCCGGATGGAGCGCGTTGGATCTGTCGCCTCCCGATCCATCCCCGATGTGGGAATGGGTGTCCACAAGTCCCGGCATGAGGACCTTGCCTTGGATATCATGGATGACGGCGTTCGTCGGAAGAGAAACAGACCCAGTTCTGCCCAGAGCCACAACTTTTCCCCCCTGGACCACAAGCGTTCCGTCCTCGATGGGCTCCCCGTCGATCGGGTAGATAGTCGCTCCCCGAAACGCCTGAGGGATCTCCTGTGCGGGTGCAAGTGAGGCGACGGTGACAAAGAGAATAAAGGCTAACAACCTCCGTTGGTGCATCGTTGTACTCCTCCGTGGTGAGTGGTGGGAAAAAAACTTCAAGAGGCCCATGGAAGGGCTCTCATCAAACAAAATTGCTACGCTCCGCCGGAATGAATGACGCCATCCCCGAATTTCTTCCGGAGCCTATCGACCGCCGTCAGTGCTTTGCCACGTTTCTCTTCGAAGGGGATGAGCAGGAGTTCCTGTTGGGGTTCGTATTCGAAATTCGTGAGTCGTACGCCAAGCAATCGCAGCGCCATCGGCCGGGTGTATCCGTGTTGGAGCAAAGCTCGCACGATCCTGAACACAACCGCATCGTCGTTGGTGGGTGGGATGGACTCCGACCGGGTTATGGTTTTGAAATCGCTGTAGCGAAGTTTGAGAGTCACGGTCTTCGACTTCCATCCGCGCGAGCGCATGGTGGAGCAAACCCCTTCCACGAGTGAGAAGAGTTTTTTCTCCAGGTCGATCCGGTCGGCGATATCGTGCGAAAAGGTTTCCTCACTGCTGATCCCCTTGCGCACATGACTCTCATGCACCGTGGTCGAACCCATGCCCCGGGCAACGTCGTGAATCCAGAGGCCGTGCTTGCCAAGAAGAGCAGTCACTTGCTCGCGCGGGACGGCTTGAAGATCCGCCAAAACCCTCAACCCTCTTCTCCTGAGAATCTCCTCCGTTTTTTTCCCGACGCCGGGGATCACTTCAACGGGAAGCGGCGCGAGAAAATCCCGTTCCGTTCCATGCGGCACATGGAGAACACCGTTTGGCTTCACCGTGCCGGCTGCGATCTTCGCTACTGTTTTGTTTGCGGCAAGAGCAATGGTGCAGGGAAGCTTGAATTCATCCCAAACGAGTTGCTTGAGTTTCTTCGTGAACCCGGGAAGGTCGTTGTTGTAGAGCGACTCGCAGCCCGTAAGGTCAAAGTACATTTCGTCAATCGATGCCCGTTCCACAAGAGGGCAAAGTTCCTTCATCCTCCGGTAGAGGGCATCGGAGTACATCCCGTAATCGTCAAAATGGCTCCTGACCACGATCGCCTGTGGACACAGGCGCAAGGCTTTTCCCGTGGGCATGGCCGACCGGACACCGAAGGCCCGCGCTTCGTATGATGCGGACGCCACGACGCCGCGCCCCGAAGGCGATCCCCCGACGATTACCGGCTTGCCGTTGAGGGAAGGATCCCTGACCCGTTCCACGGAGACGTAGAAACAGTCGAGATCGAGATGAGCAATGTACGGTAAATGGGTCTCCACAGATGGGTTCCAATGTTCTCGGTCACATCTTCAAAAACCTGAAAAGTCTAACCATTTTCAATCAGAGAAACAAGGGAGAATATTATCCGGATCGCTGCCGGACAGTTCACAAAGGAGCCTTTGCAGTTTGCCCGAACGTGGTGAGCTTGAACCCCCTCTGGAGCAACGCCGCGCGGTGCCGTTCCACAAAGCTGACGATGGATTCTATGGGGATGACTTGGATAATGCCATATTGAATATCGCGCTTCCGATCGATGAACATGGGTCCATCGTACGGATCGTTCGGACTGTAGTTCAATTCACTGACGGAAGGGGAAGGGACGAGGGCATGCCAGGTGTGACCGGAGAGGGTGCTGACCATGCCGACCAACTCAAAATTCGGAACCCCATCCCGGATAGCAAGCGCAATACCTCCGCTCGCTCCCCCGGCAAGTACCGCATCGATCAGGAACGATCCCTGCCGGTCTCTATTCGGGCTGCTGACGATTCCCTTTGTTACGATCTTATACCCGGCCGGATATCCGAAGAGATAGACGAACGTACCCCACTCCAACTCCCTCGCCCGGCCGACAGGATAATTGAAGACGGAATAGGGAATCGGGGGTCGCTCTTCCAGAGATGCGCCGATCAGGGCGATATCAGATTGCCGGTCGATGGCAAGGATGCGAAGTGTCCCTCCCTGAAGGAACGAACCGAGAAAAATCGCCTGGTTCTTCTTCAGGGCGATATTCTTGATGTAGCGAGATGGTTTCCGGTCCTCCCCCGCGTAGTAGCTAATGAGAGTGTCGGGGAAATCGACGATGTGGGCGCATGTCAGCAGAGCGATCCGGCGTCCTTCAGACGCGACCACGGTTGCGGACCCTGCAACTTCACTGTCCGTGAGAAAACTTGTCTGCTCCCGGAGCCGCAGCAACGCGGGGGTGACCTGATCGAGCGTAACGCTTTCGTCAGGCAGAAAGGAGTACGTTCTATACGAAGTCATGGTGTTGATGCGCTGTACGCTTTCCCCGATTTCCTCAAGCTGTTGCGAGCATGCCTGGTAGGGGAATTCCGAGTCGTACCGCCCATCAATCAACGTCGGGTACATCTCTTTATAGATTGCCGAGGTGCAGGAAACAAGAAAGAAGAGGGAACTAAGGCAAATGATGTACAGGATGAATGTGAGGCGATGGGTCATGGCAACCTCCTGGTTCACGGGCCGGTTGCCGGAGACACTTCCGGCGGGTGAACGATTATGGACGATTAGTTCGGATAGACAAATGAAAGCTGGAGAACGATGTCCGGGTGGATGCTTCGGGCCACGGGGCATGTCCGGGCAATATGTTCGAGGCGGCTCCGTTGATCAGGTGACAGGCCGGGGGGAAAATCAATACGAATCAGGATCCGTGCGATCCTCCGCGGGGGATCCTGGCTCATGTGCTTTTCTGCATAGACCGTCGTTCCGTCCATGCCGATTCCCTCCTTCTGTGCAGCGATCCCCATGGTCGTGACCTGGCAACCGATCAGGGACGTGACCAGGAGATCGGTGGGGGAGAAACTCTCGCCACGGCCGTGGTTATCGGTCGGCGCATCCGTGATGAATTCCACTTTGCTGGGGCCATGCGTTGCCTTGCAACGCAGACGGCCAAGATAGGAGAGAGATTGAGGGACCATGGTGATCAGATTTCTTATTATCGCTCGGCTACTGCCAGCCGCATTCCCAGACCGATAAGAATGCCACCGGCTAACCGTTGGAAGAATTGAGCGTACCGTGGTCGATGCGTCAGCCATCCTCCAACAGTCCCGGAAAAATATCCAACCACTAACAAAAAACAAAGCCCAAAGCAGGCGAACGTTAATCCCAGGATGACCATTTGCATCGTACCGTGGCTGCTTCCTTTATCAATAAACTGAGGGAGAAATGCCAAAAAGAAAATGGCGATTTTAGGATTGAGAACATTTGATAACACTCCCTGCCAGAAAAGTTTATTGGATTTCACGATCAAAGCGGGTGTTTCCAGGCTGAGAGTGCTTTTCTCCCGCCAGGCCTTGATACCGAGATACACCAGATAAGCTGCACCAACATACTTCACCAGGAGAAAGGCAAACGCGGAGCTCTGGAGGATCAGCGTGAGCCCGAATGCAGCGGCGGTCGTATGCACCAGAATCCCGCAAACGACGCCGATTGCGGACAATATACCCGCCCTGCGTCCATGAGCCATCCCTCGGGTAATCACATAGAACATGTCGGGACCTGGGGCAATGATCAATGCCCAGGAGACGCCGATGAACACAGCAAACTTTGCGGGTTCAATCATCCATTCATCCATAAAGAGTCCTGACCAACATCTTGGATCCCGGTCGGCTGTTCACGCAGTCAATTGTTCAAGGTTGAGGCGTAACTTGTCAATGCTTGAATGAAAGTTCTCCATCTTCTCGCGTTCCTTCTGAACCACCTCCTGCGGTGCGCGATCGACGAACTGGGAATTGCCGAGTTTCTTCCTGATTCCCTCCACCGCAGATTCAAGCCGCGCAATCTCCTTCTCCAAACGGCCGCGCTCCGCACCCGGATCGATCAAACCCTCCAACGGGACAAAGACCTCTGTCCCTTGCACCACGGCGCTGGAGGCGAGCTTCGGTTTCACACCGGAGCCGATCGTCTCGATCGAAGAGACGCGGGCGAGCTTCTTCAGATATTTCTCGTAGGTCGCGAAGACAGCGAGGTTCCCGGGATTTCCCGACCGGATCAGGACGGCAATTTCCTTTGAAGGGGGGATGTTGTTTTCCCCCCGGATATTCCGGACGGCGCTGATGACATTTTGAATGAAGGCCATATCCTCTTCCGTCCTGGCATCGATCCACGGTTCATCCAGGGTCGGAAACTCGCTCCGCATCAGGGAGGCACCTTTGCGGTCGGCAAGATGCTGCCACAGTTCCTCGCTGACGAACGGCATGATGGGATGGAGCAACCGGAGCGCACGGTCGAACACCCAGAGCGCGCGTGAGATCACGACGCGTTTCACCTCGACCGGTTCCTCGCCGTAGAAACGTGTCTTTGCAAGCTCGATATACCAGTCGCAGAAGTCGTGCCAGATGAAATCGTAGATGATCTTCGTGGCTTCGTTGACATGGAATGCGTTCAGCGACGTGTCGAAATCCCTGATGGCATGGTTCAGGCGGGAGAGAATCCACCGATCGGCAAGATCCAGGTGTTCGGTCGGAAGCGCGACAAGATCCGATTGCGTTTCTGCCGGACCTCCGAGTTCCGCTTTGTTCATCAGGAGGAACCGGCCGGCATTCCAAAGCTTGTTGGCAAAATTGCGTCCAATCTCGCACTTCTCAGACGAGAAGAGGACATCCTGCCCCAGCGGGGCCAGGTAGGCAATGGTGAACCGGAGTGCATCGGCTCCGTATTCGTTGATGACGTCCAGTGGATCGGGGGAGTTGCCGAGCGATTTGCTCATCTTCCGTCCCTGCGCGTCACGAATGATACTGGTAAAATAGACGTCGCGGAACGGAATAAGAACTTCTTCCTTCTTTCGCGCTTTACCATCGGAACCCGGTTCCCCCTTCATGAACTCGAGATTCGCCATGATCATCCGCGCGACCCAGAAGAAAATGATATCGGGGCCGGTGACAAGAGTATCGGTTGGATTGAAGTAGCGCAGGTCTGCATTATCCTTCGGCCAGCCGAGCGTGGAGAAAGGCCAGAGCCAGGAAGAGAACCAGGTATCGAGCACATCGTCATCCTGCCTCAGGGGGACGGAACCGTCGATTCCCAATCTGGTCCTCGCCTCCGCTTCATTGCGCGCCGCGGTGAAGTTTCCGTCGGGGGTATAGTACACGGGAATCCGGTGTCCCCACCAGATCTGCCGCGAGATACACCAGTCGCGGATATTGGTCATCCAATGCTCGTACACCTTTTCCCATCGTTGAGGATGAAAGCGTATTTTCCCTTCATGGACCACGCGCAGAGCGGGGGCCGCGAGCGGCTTCATCCTGACGAACCATTGGTCGGAAAGGTACGGTTCGATCACGGTTTGGCAGCGATAACATTTTCCCACGTTGTGCTGGTGGGGTTCCACCTTCACGAGGAATCCTTGTGCCTCAAGGTCCTTCACCACCTGCTTCCGGCACTCGAAACGGTCGAGCCCTTCGTATTGTTTTGGGACAGATTCGTTCAGGTGGGCAGTCTCATCGAATATGTTGATCTGCGCAAGCTCGTGGCGCTGTCCCATCAGGAAGTCGTTCGGATCGTGGGCCGGTGTGACCTTCACCATGCCGGTGCCGAACTGAATGTCGACAAATTCGTCGGCGATGATCGGAATTTTGCGCCCGACCAGCGGGAGGGTGGCCTTTTTGCCGATGAGTTTCTTGTAGCGCTCATCCTTCGGATGGACGGCAATTGCGGTGTCCCCCAGCATGGTCTCGGGGCGTGTCGTGGCGACCACGGCAAACTCATTCGTCCCATCAATCGGGTAGCGAATATGCCACAGGTTGCCGCTGGATTCGGTGTAGTCCACCTCGTCGTCGCTTAGGGCCGTTTGATGGAAGGGGCACCAGTTGACAATATATTTTCCCCGGTAGATGAGCCCCCGGTCGTACATCCTCACAAAAACTTCCTTCACGGCTTCCGAAAGTCCCTCGTCCATCGTGAACCGCTCACGGCGCCAGTCACATGACACGCCGAGCTTGCGAAGTTGTTGGACGATCCTGTCTCCGTATTGCCCTTTCCACTCCCAAACCCGCTCGACGAATTTCTCACGGCCGAGCTGATGGCGATTCGTTCCTTCCCGGGCGAGGGCTTTCTCAACTACGTTTTGCGTCGCAATGCCCGCATGGTCGGTCCCGGGTATCCAGCATGCTTCGAATCCTTGCATGCGTTTCCAGCGGATGAGGATGTCCTGGATGGTGTTGTTCAGGACATGACCCATCGTGAGGATGCCGGTGACGTTCGGAGGAGGGATGACGATCGTGTAGGGAGTTTTGCCCGGGTGGACCTCAGCATGGAAATGACCGTTCGCTTCCCATGCCGGGTACCACTTTTCTTCAACCTCTTTTGGAGTGTACGCTTTCGGAAGTTCTTGCATGACGGTTCGGATAAACAAAAAGGTAGCTCTACAGGCTACCCGGTTGAGGAATGGACGCGTATCGATCAGGCTTACAGCGGCGTTGCTTCGAAGGTTCCCCCCGACGTTGGGCCCACAAACGTCACCCAGCTCCAGGTCCCTCTCCACGCTCCGCGCTCCCACCGGCCGGAAAGGAGAACGTTATTGTCGGCCCAGCCGGGATTCAGATTGATCAGCATCTCGTTGTTGTGGATCGACCCTCCCAGCGTACCGGTCCCTGTTTGCGGTCCTGTCTCTTCGAACGAACCAATTTTCTCAAATGCCCACTCGCCGCTCACAGCGCCCTTGTCGTCGATCGCTATTGTCAATGCTCCTGTCACGACCACACGGTTGTCGGGATCCGACGCTTTGTACAGATACGCTCCGGGGGTCGGTTCGTGATTCGTGATCGCCGTGCCGCTGTCTTTGCATCCTGGAAGCAACGCACACGCGACCAGGAGCATCATGGAAATTTTCATCGCCTGCACGTCTGAACAATCCTTATTCGGAATGTTTGTGAATATCCGCGAATGACTCACTCAATGTTCGCCCACGAAACACACGAACGACTGATGCTTGCACGGTGTAGGACGACATTCTTTGTTTCGCGTATTGAGCGTGTTTCGTGGGCTGCTGGTACGCCCCAATAAACAAAAAATCCGCCTCGAAATCAACGAGCCGGAATTGTCCTTCCCCCCACAAGGCAAGGGCACGCAATAGTTAGTCCTGTTACCTGGAAGCGGTGATCCCTCTTTGTATCGAGGTCATGTTCCCCATGCGATCTGCCGCCTCAATGCTCACCGTATGCGAGCCGCGTCGGAGGGGATGAGCGCCTTCGTAGGTTACGCTCCTGAGTTCTGGGTCATATTCCACGGGGAGAAACTCACCGTTCAGAAGGACCTGGAGTTGTTGGGCATTGATCCCGGAACGGTTGTCGCGGAGCCGAAAGGAGATGCGGAGGGAGCCTCTCGCATAAGAGGTGCGGACGTTCGATATCTCCGGGGGAGTCTTGTCAGAAAGGAGGGCAAATGCTCCAAGATATCTCCCGATGGTCCCTGCATACACCCCCGCTTCATTGATTCCCTGCAGGAGATCGTATCCCTTCTCCTCTGAAAAAAAGAGCCCAAGTCGGTCGGATTCCCGGGCCGGGAGCGAAGCATAACGGACGGTGACAGCTTTGGCCAGGACCGTTTCCGAAGGATGAATGGCATATCCTTCCAATGTCTTTTCAATCCAGCAAACCAGGGGTGCGTAGATGCTCCGGGGTGGAAATACCGCTTGAAAGACGCCGTCGTCCGATACGATGGTGCCTCCGGTGGCAGGGTGGATCGCGAAGAGCGTCCATTCGTCGTGGACGGTGATGAGGGTCCCATTCACGTCGATAGAGGCGTTGATGCGGAACGTTCCGGACTCCGCTTCGGACCATGGAAACGTAGCCGTGTATTCATCGATATCGAGCGCCACGGGTTCCGGTTTGAATCGGCGGTTGCCGGAGAGAATCTCGAAAAACGGTTTGCTCCGGATCGGTGATCGGGCGGTCAATGTCAGGTGAAGGAAGCCATGTTCGTACGACTTCTGGAGTTTCAATGTTGAATTCCCGGTGCGGGCAACCGGGGTAAACAGGAACTCAGGTGCCGAGCGGGTGCCGAACGTGTTCTCCGCAACAACCTTCAAGGCCCCGATCCCCGAAAGGTCAATGGGGAGAGCGAATCCATACCCGAGCGGTTCGAGGGCCTCAAGAGAGATCGTTCGGTACCTCCATGCCGACTTCCCCTTCTGTTGTGACCCGATCGTTACCGATCGAATGGCGGCGGGATCCATTGTCTGGAGCACTGCGCGCATCCCGACCTGTTCGAGGGTAATCTGGGGCGCGTGATTGAAGATGACGGTCGTTGTCACCGTCGACCGGTTTCCCTGTACGTCCTCAGTCACCACCCGAAGGAGATGCTTTCCTTCTGCATAGTCCGATGTCCGGATGATGCCCGCTCCCTCCGTTAACCGGTTGTAGAACGGCAGCCTGTTGCCTTCCACGATGTAGAGCTTCTCGAATCGCCCTTTTCCTGAGCGGAGGAGATGCGCATCGTAGTGCATCGCGATCTGTTTGGATTCATACTCCGGGATACGGTCCTTCGCCGACGAGAAGATCATATGATCATCCAGGTAAAGCTCGAACCGGTGCACGCCGGTCCGGTAGCGCATCACATCGGATCGATCGGTCACGCGGACGCTGAGCCCCGTCGCGCCCGTAAGCCGGACCACTCCCCGGATGGTGTACTCACCACCCCGGCCCCGTTGCACCTCCGTTGACCAGGTACGGCGTTTTCCCTGGACGACGGATTCATGATCGAGGGGTGAAAACGCCACGGCATGGATGGTCGGTTTCACGTTGTCCTCAAGATTGGCCGCGATCGCCGGGAGGAGGAAAGGGTTGACGAGATTCATTCTCGTATCCCGTACCTCGAAATGCAGGTGGGCCGACCCCACGCCGGTGTCGCCGGTGTAGGCTATGACCTCTCCCTTCTTAAAAGAGAAATGGGTCGAATCGATCTCCATGTCATGAGAGTATCGGCGTGATTGCTTTTGTATTCCCTTGATGTAGGAGTCGATTTCTTTCTGAAATTTTTGGAGATGGGCGTAGGTCGTGACATATCCGTCGGCATGTCGGAGGTACAGCATCTTGCCGTAGCCGTAGGGGGAGATCCGGATCCGAAAGATATGACCGTCCCGTGATGCATAGACCGGATATCCCTTTTGGTTATTTGTTGAAATATCAATGCCGCCATGAAAATGGGTCCGCCGGTAATCCCCGAATGAGGATGTGATGAACGTACCCGGACGTGTGGGCCAGCGGTAATCCCCGATATCGGTCTGGAGAGAATCGAAAGGGGCATAGATCGTTTCGATCCTGTTGAAGGAAAGCACGTCAGGCGTCAGGGATGAAGAAGGGGAGGGGAGGAAAAAGAGACCGGAAAGAAAAGGGAACAGGCCGCCAAGGAAGAGAAAACGGGCAAAACTTTTTTGCAGGATTTTCAATACGCTTCCTTCCGTGAGCAGGATAGAAAATAAAGAAGAAAAATCATCCACAGCCGAAGGCCGCTGGAAGCCTACCAACAATGGATGCGGAAGCATCCTTCAACTATAAGCCTCCGGCTGTGTCCCTTCCCCGCTAAATCAGTTTGCCCAGAATGTAACCAAGCGTAATCCCGATAAGCAAGATGACGGTGATAACGCGGTAGTTCAACACCTCTTTGGAATAGCCTCGTT
>JBBEBV010000254.1:0-4858 GCA_040882165.1 Bacteroidota bacterium | reverse complement strand
AGCAAGATGACGGTGATAACGCGGTAGTTCAACACCTCTTTGGAATAGCCTCGTTTGATGGCTACAATCGAAACCAGGTACCCGACGCCGTTCAGGAGCCAAATGAACGGAAGGGTGAGCACCTGAGCCGCGATGGGCCCGACGATGGGAATCAGGCCGATCCAGGCAATCAGTGCCGCGAAGGCTTGCCCCAGGATACCGACGATCACGACAACGAACGTGATAACGTCCTTGTCGACACTCAAGTAGAAACCGAGCTGGACCAGGATCGCGATCACAAGCCAGGTGATGATCGCGTCGCGGTAGTTACTCAGGAATTGTTTGGCCTTGTTCATTCCGGAGGGTGCTACCGAACCTGTACGCTCAACGAGGCCAGCGTTGCCCCCGCGGAAGAGGAGAGGGTGGCTTCGAGTTTGTCCCCCGAAACGGCGCGGGCGACTCCTTCCGGCGTTCCTGTGAAGAAAATGTCTCCCGGTTCAAGCGTAATAAATTGCGAAATGTATGAAATCAAGGTGTCGATTTTGAAGATAAAATTCCTGGTGGATGATTGTTGCCGTATGGTGCCGTTGACGGCGAGCGTCACGTTCAGGGCATGCGGATCCGGAACTGTTGCGACATGGACAAAGGAGGAAAGGGGAGCGGAAGTGTCAAACCCTTTGGCCAGGGTCCAGGGGAGACCTTTCTTTTTTGCCTCAGCCTGCACATCCCGCAATGTCATGTCCAATCCTATCCCATACCCGGCAACATACTCCATGGCATCAGCCGGCGCGACGTTCCTTCCCCCTTTTCCCAGGAGGAAAGTCATTTCCACTTCATGGTGGAGATCGTCGGAGATGGGGGGAATGATGATCGTGCCGCCGTTTCCGATTATGGCCGTCGGCGGCTTGAGGAAGAAAACAGGCGCCTTGGGGACCTCGGCATTCATTTCCTTTGCATGATCCGCATAGTTCCGACCGATACAGATGATCTTCCGGATTTCAAATTGTTCAGTGCTTCCCTGAAGGAGAGCAGTTTGCATGGAGGTATCGTTATTCAAGGTTAAGTTCTTCAACCTTTAATATAGGCAAGCCAGCCGACTTTCGCAAGAAAATCACCCTCGAGGCTATTTAATCCGCCCCGACAAGATGAGTTTGCCGGCTCTCGCGGGACAGCCTGGGAAATTCTCCTCCGTTTCTTCAGTGAGGATCGCCGGTTTGTCGATACCTGTCGTTGATGGATCGTAATTTGACGGCGCTGAGGTCGAAGTATCCCCCACGGTAAAAAACTTCTTGTTCAAAGAATTAAAAACCGGTATCTTACTCGCAAACTTTTATGATATCCCACGTGAAGACCTACAAAGACGCCGGTGTTGATATTGAAGCCGGCGATGAGCTGGTTCGCAGGATTAGGACCGACGTCCGGTCCACGTTTTCCCGCAACGTTCTGACCGATATCGGAGCGTTTGGTGCATTTTACCGTGCAAGCTTCCCGGGGATCAAGCGACCCGTGTTGGTCTCAAGTGTGGACGGGGTGGGGACCAAACTCAAGATCGCTTTCGCTATGAACAGCCATGCGACGGTCGGTCAGGATCTTGTCAACCATTGTGTGAACGACATCCTGGCTTGCGGGGCAAAGCCCCTCTACTTTATGGACTATTTTGCGACGGGACGGCTTGCCCCTGTCGTCGCGGCGAAGGTCATTTCGGGATTTGTGAAAGCATGCAAGGAGAACGGCTGCTCCCTCATTGGCGGCGAGACGGCCGAGATGCCGGGATTTTACGCCGACGGGGAGTACGATATCGCCGGTACGATTGTCGGAGTTGTCGATGAGCGAAAGATTGTCAATGGGAAAGCGATCAAACGCGGGGATGTGATGATCGGGCTTCCCTCGTCCGGTTTGCACACGAATGGATACTCACTCGCCCGCGCAATCCTCTCGGAACGGTTCCCCCTCGATCGTCATGTCTCAGAGTTGGGCTCGACCTTCGGTGAAGCGTTGTTGCGTGTTCACCGATCGTACTTCAATACAGTGTATCCCCTTCTGACAAAATTCAAGGTGAAGGGCCTCGCGCACATCACCGGAGGGGGCATTGTAGGGAACACGCAGCGGGTAGTTCCCAGGCGGTTGAAACCCTCCGTCGATTGGAACGCATGGGAACGCCCCCCCCTGTTCCGGTTGCTTCAGCAAGCCGGTACTGTACCGGAAGAGGATATGCGACGGACCTTCAACCTGGGGGTCGGGTTCATCCTGATCGTGGGCCCCCGGGATGCGGACAAGGTGTTGAACGCATTACGACGAAGGCGCACATCCCCCTTCGTCCTCGGGGAAATCGCCAAAGCGTAAACGTATTGTCATGTTTGATGTTCAAGCGGATGAGTGAGTACCGACCATGGACCCGACCATTGTCCTCGACGTAGAGCCGGATTGTTTTCTCCGGTCGTTTGCCGTGAGCGATGCCGACCGATTGTTCGAGCTCATCGACGCTCAGCGTTCTTTTCTTCGGACGTGGCTGCCGTGGCTCAACACGACCATGACGGTAAGCGACACCCGCATGGTTATCGAGACGGCTCTGCAACAGCAATCCGCGAACAATGGTTTCCAGGCGGGACTCTGGAGTCATCAGCGACTCATCGGCGTGATTGGGTATCACCGCGTCGATTGGCCGAACCGCTCCACGAGCCTCGGGTACTGGTTGGGGGAGGAATTCCAGGGGCGGGGGATCATGACGAAAGCATGCAGGTCGATGATCTCGTATGCCTTTGCTGAATATCACCTGCACCGTGTGGAGATTCGCTGCGCCGAACAGAACCTCAGGAGCCGCGCCATACCGGAACGGTTGGGATTCCGACCGGAAGGGAAAATCCGGGAAGCAGAATGGCTCTACAATCATTATGTCGATCACATTGTGTACGGTATGCTGGCCCCTGACTGGTATGTACGGGAATTAAAAAATCATGCGTCAATCCCGGGAGTGACGCGATGACGTCGCATGAAGTCCAGAGGAGCACCCTTGAATTTTTTGTTGCGTCGAACTATGTCCACTGACTGGCAAAATCCTGAAAACCTTGAGTTCCTGTCCCCGGAGGAAATGCGCTCCCGGTTGCAGGAAGCGCAGGAGTTTAATGTCCGGGTCAACACCCTCAGTGAGCTGTCGCTCAAAATTGATGCCGCCCAGTCGAGGGAGGAAATTATCGGTGTCCTGAAGGAAGACCTGAAGCGACTCCTCGGGGGCGAATCAGCCTTCCTTTGTCTGCTCAGCCAAAACCGGACACACTATATCATCCATGCGCTCTCCCCGCTCATGGATGCGATTGAGATCGATCACAAGCATTTCGCGGTGGACGTCGGTATGCCCGGTTGGGCGATCGAGAACAAAGCTGCGATCATCGTCGATATCTCGTCCGCTCCGGCCTTTCATCCTTCGCTGGAAGGGAAGTTGAAAGACCTCGGGATTGCTTCACTGATCATCGTCCCGGTCCGGACCTCCGACGATGTCATCGGCGTCATGGTGTTCGGTTCATCGAAAAGCTCGGCCTTTGGCGACCCCGACCTCTGGCTTGCCCAGTTGTTGAGCCTGCAGATCGCCATCGCGTTGCGCCATACCGGCATGATGGAAAAAGCGCAGAAGCGTCTGGCCCAGATCGGATTGGTCAATCAAATTGCCGGGAAACTTACCACGGCGCTCGATGTCGATGAATTGCTCAGCGCTGCCTCGGAGGCGATCCAGCGCAACTTCAACTACTTCGATGTCACGATCTTTGCCGTGGAGAAGGAATCCGGGGATATGACCCTTGCCGCACATGCCGGCAATTACATCGATTTCCTCCCGCACGGATACAGGCAGCAGGGGGGGCAGGGCATTATCGGCTGGGTGGCACAACACGGGCAGCCGGTGCTTGCCAACGACGTCACCCTGGATACGCGCTATATGTCCTACCAGTACCACAACACCAACTCCGAACTGGCTCTGCCGATCCGGATTAACAACGAGGTTGTCGGCGTGCTCAATGTCGAGGACACGCGGTTGCATGCCTTCGACGAAACGGATGTGCTGGTACTCGAGACGCTGTGCGACCAGATCGGCAGCGCGATGAAGAACGCAAAATTATTTGACGAGATCAAACGAAGCAACCAACGTCTCCTTGAGCTGGACCGGTTGAAGACCGACTTTGTCGGGATCGTCTCGCATGATTTCCGCACTCCCCTCTCGACGATCATGCTGGCGGCAAAGTCGCTCCTGCGCAAAGAGGACACCCTCAAGCCGGAACGCCTCCGGGAGTACCTGGGGATCATCGTCGATCAGGCCGGCAAGCTCAGCAAGCTCGCCGAGGATACGCTCTCGATCGCCAAGATCGAAGCCGGCCAATTGAATTACCAGTTCAAGATTGTCAACGTGGAGAGTGTCATTCAGGAAGCTGTCTCGATGGTGAAAATATCCTCACGCCATACCTTCACGTTCAACGTCGACCTGAATTGCTCGTACGTACGCGGCGATCAGAACAAGCTCCGCCAGGTGCTCCAGAACCTGATCTCGAATGCTGTGAAGTACTCCCCCGCAGGAGGAGCGATTGCGGTGAACGTTGTTCCCCACGACCAGCAGCCGGACGAGGTGTTGTTCTCCGTGAGTGACCAGGGCCTCGGGATTCCCCGGGAATACATGGGGAAACTCTTTCAGAAATATTCAAGAGTCGATTCCGGAGAGGCGGTCAAGATCAAGGGAACGGGACTCGGGCTCTGGATCTGCCGCGAGATCATCAAGGCCCACGGAGGAGGCATCTGGGTCGAGAGCGAAGTGGGAAAGGGGAGCTCGTTCAAGTTCTCCCTCAAGCGGGGAAATTGAACCCAACGGTGCCCGTCAGGCAGCTTTGTCCTTCATCGT
>JBBEBV010000253.1:0-3235 GCA_040882165.1 Bacteroidota bacterium | reverse complement strand
CGCTCGACCCACTCACGAAACGCCCGTGATTTTTCTGGGCCATTACCTAACTCAAGCAGGAGGGATCATGATACGACGCGGAATTCTTCTGTGTATTCTCGCACTCGTCTGCGTGCCGCGGATGGAGGGAGCGGATAACAAGAAGCTGGGGATTGGAGTGGTGATCGGCGCGCCGACCGGCTTCTCGATCAAATACTGGAAGGGGTCCGTTGCGTACCAGGGAACCCTGGGAGCGGGATTTGGCGGAGGGTTGGCGATCGGTGCGGATTACCTGATGCACACGAACGCCTTCAATAACCCGAGGGCGCCGTTCTATTATGGTCCCGGAATTTTCCTGGGCGATGTGGGATTCGGCGGACCGGAGTGGACGAACAATAATTTGTTCCTCGGAGCGAGATTCGTCTTCGGCGTCGATTACATTTTCCCGGATCACCCGTTCGACATCGCGTTGGAACTCGGCCCTGCGCTGCTCGTTGCTCCGGTTGTCGGTGTGGGAATCGGGTTGGGAGTCGCGTTCCGGTTTTATCCGTAAGGGCTATGCTCTTACCGTTGAATCAGTTTAATCCCCGCCGATTTCGTCTCGATCGTGATCGAGCCGGAGCCATTCCCCACTTTACCCGTAGCATACGCGCCGCCGCCAAGAGATTTCGACCGGACTGGGAGGTTGGTGTCGACATTTCCGTAGGCCGCTTCCAGCATGACATCTCCCGAAAAGCCGGACGGCATGCTCACGCTCACCGACCCATATTCGTTCTTGATGTCGATCGTGGAAGGGGTATTCTTCAATTGGAGATCGATTGGGTTGCTCTTGTTCGTCATCCGTATGGTCTGGGCTGTCAGGTCGAGGATGGTCAGTGAGGAGTACTCCGTGTTGGAAGTCCAATCTCCCTGAATTCCATCTGCAGTGACGCGCCCGCTTTTGTTCGAGAGATCGACGCTTCCCTTGATGTTTTTGAGCTCAATCTTCGAGTACGGGTTCTCGATGCGGAGGTTGCCGACGGCATTTTCCAGTTTCAGGGAGCCGGACTGGCCCCGGACGGTGATCTCCTTCCCCGACTTGCCGCTGACATCCACCGCTTCCACCGATGTATACGGTGCGTCGACGCTGAGTCCGTCGATCTGTTTCACCCTGATTTTGCCGCTCTGGTTCTTCACTTTGAAGAAGCCCGCGACGTTTTCCACGGTCAGCGTGGAGTAATCGGCATCGACGGTAAGATCCCCCCCGATGTCGGCTATCGTGATGGTGGCGCTCTTGGAGTTGATTGTCGCTTCCTTGTGCACTTTCCTGACCTGGATCGTGGAGTAATCCGCATCGATCCGGACCGGCCCGTTGAACTCCTCCACGGTCACCTTCCCGCTCTTGCTGTTCAGCTTCAAATCGCCCCCGGAATTTTCGATGACCGTCTTGCCGTAATCGTTCCGCACATCCTCGAGCGCGGTGCAGTTCTTCAGGAGGAGGTCGTTGTTCCCGCCGAGGAGCTTCAGGGTCCCCTTCATGTTCTCGAGGGAGAGTGTTCCATACTTCATATCGGTGGTGAGGGGATTGGATTGCGGGACGTAGATTTCGCCGACGATCTCCTTCCGGACATAGGAAGAGCGGAAGATTCTGGAAAAGAATCCACCATTTCGGGAAGATGACCGGGGCTCGCGGAGGGCGATCGAAAGTCCGGCAGAACCCCGGGATTCCGTGATGGAGACCTCCTCGATATACCGTTGCTCAAATTCTTCATCGGAGGATTCGATCCGGACAGCAAGCTTAATGAAAACTTCATTCTTATCCCAAGAACGAAAGGTTATGTCGGACCCGTTGAAACCGGTGATCTCGATGCGTTGCTGGGGTTCGACCGGGTAGCGTCCCTCCAAATCCCGCGTCTTGTCGAATACATCTCCGGTGCCGTCGAGAAGGACGGCGCTGATGAGGGCGATGAACAAGGTTTTCATAGTTCTATTTCTCCGTTGTCGATCATGTCAATGAGGATCTGTAATTTCATGCTGTAGAGTTGCCGGAGGCGGGTTCGCTTCATCGGCGAGAGGTCGTTGTTCCTGGTCTCCTGACGCAACTCCTCGATAGCCTTGTCGATCATGTGAATCTGGTCTTTCCGCGCGAGCAGTTCGCCCCCGTTCTCCGGCTCCGCGCGGGGCGACGAAACAAGTTGGGGCATGATCTGTTCGAAGGCCTTGATGGCTGATTGGTATGCCTGATCCACCTGGACCACGGCGGGTTGGGCGTTCTGGATCGAGTCCTTGACGATGGTGATTGCTCCCACTGCAGAGAGATAGAGCAGGACGGTGGCCGCAATGCCGTACGCGAAGCTGCGGGCATCCCGCACAAACGCGAGGATCGGTCGTGTCCGTCGTATCTGCTTCTCGATCCCCCTCCAGAGCCGCTGTTGTGTGCGCTCATCGGGTAGCTCGTCGGGTCTGTAGAATTTATCCGGATGAATCATCGGCCAACCTCCTCGCTCTGCCACCTGGTTTTGAGATACTGTTTTGTTCTGGAGAGGATCGTCCTCGAGGTGCTCTCCCCGATCTCCAACAGGGAGGCGATCTCCGCATGCGAATAGCCTTCCACCTCGTAAAGCACGAACACCGTGCGCTTGGTCTCGTCAAGATCCTCCAACCATGTTCTCATGGTTTCCCTCCATTCGATCAGGTCCGGCTCCGGTTCGGAGGAGTACTCGTCGTTGGTGGAGGAGATGAACGGGACGATGGTGGCTCTCCGCCGGTCCATGCGCATTTCGTTCAGGGCGAGTTTGAACAGCCACGACGAGAACCGGGCCCTTCCGTCGAACCCGTGAAGGTGCTCGAAGGCCTTGATAAAAGCCCGCTGAGTCCATTCTTCTGCTTCATCGGGGTCCGAGGAAAACTGGCGCATAAAGCGGTACAGGGGCGTAACGTATTGCTCGTAAAGCAACTTGAACGCTTTATGGTCGCCTTCCTTGGCCTGGTCAATCCAGCGGGATTCGTCGTTCATGCGGTGTCTGTTCGTAGGTAGATGCGTGGGAACCACGAAACGCTACAATGCTAATCAAAAAAGAGGAGAACAGGAAGGAGGGGGAGAATGGAGATTATTTCGGCTTTGGTGACTCGAATCACAGCGGAAGAGGGGGCGGGAAATTATATTTGGACTAAGATTTTTGAGGCACTCGTTTGACCTTAGAGCTTAGGGGAGGCTCTCTGGAATTTCGGGTGCCTCATACTTGGTGGGGGTACAATCGAAGAGGGGCCCCCGGGG
>JBBEBV010000252.1:0-3238 GCA_040882165.1 Bacteroidota bacterium | reverse complement strand
AACGAGAATCGGCCTTCGGTCGACTTCGCACAAAACGCTCGCAATGACGTTGCTAGCTGTTTTTGAGACCGCTTCTAACACCTTCGTGGGATTCTTGTTGTTTTCAACTCTCTTGTTAAGGAATGATTTCGTAGTTGCGATATTCACCAATCCTCTTCCCCGTGACTGCCTCGATCAAGCCCAGCACGCGGTTTTTTAAAGACACCTTTCTGCGCGAGGAGTCGTAGGGAAAGTGCCACGATTGTGATCGGACCCGTTCCTGCATCACGGCCGGGTGCGTCCCGGTGAACGGGACAAGTTGTTTCCCGGTCTCGTAAGCATATTCTCCCGCCGTTCCGACATGCTGTTGAACCCATGCATCAGAGTGCCACCACTTGTTGAAGCTCCTCTGCTTTGCCTGCTGCTTCCCGGGGGGCTTGACCCATCCGTAGTGATAAATGGTCGCATCAACCGGCTTGACCCGCATTTTTCTCCCACCGATGCGGAACCCCTGGGCATCCCCCCAGGAGCGGACGCCGATGCCGGATCGCACTACGCGAACTTCGTTTCGATACCACTCACGGGAAGCACCAACCAATCCATAGCTTCCGTAGAAGTGTTTGTAGGAACAAAGAAGTCCCTCGACCCGCGTATCCGGCAAGTGAGTCTCCATCGCCCGACGGATCGCCGGGTAATCGTTCTCGTGCAGAACTTCGTCTGCCTGAAGGTAGATTGCCCAATCCCCCTTTGCATGATCGAGTGCGATGTTGGTTTGTTGAGCCAGGATCGCTCCCCCCGATCTGAAATGTTCATCCCAGACAGTTTCAATCAAGGTGATTTTTTGGGATTTGAAAGATTGGAGTTTCTCAAGTGTCTCGTCATCGGATTTGCCGACCGCTACGACAACTTCATCGCAGAGCGGCAGGAGGGAGGCAAGGGATTCAAGAAAGGGGTAATCGAACAGGAGGGCGTTTCGTACAAACGTAAAGCCGCTGACCTTCATGGTGGGAAACGATGTCTAATTCTGGGTTGCAGGGCCCTTGCGGAATTCCTCGTACGACATCTTCTCGTAATGCTCTTCGCCGATGAAGGTCAGGATGTGCGAAAATTCCTCGCCGGCCACATATCCCGGAAGTTTGGTGATGAGCCGGGCATCGGGTGTGAAAAATACGGTTGTCGGGTAACCGGTCACACCCAGCGACCGCGCAAATTCCGATTGGCTCATCGTCGACCCGTTGAAAGTCACCTTATTGCTCGATTCTGCATTCAGCTTGATTGCAACAAATTCCTTGTTCAGGATCTTCACCACCCCCTCGTGCGTGTACACTTCTTTATCCATCTTCTTGCACCATCCGCACCAATCGGTATAGACATCCACCACAATGGTCTTGTTCTTCTGTTTTGCCGCGGCAACGCCTTGTTCAAGCGGCATCCATTCCAATCCGGCCTCGGTCACCCCAAACTCTTTGGATTCGCCCATGAAAAGAACGGCGCCATAACCAACGAGGGCGAGAGCTATCAGGGCTGTTATCAGTTTCATGCGTGGATCCTCCGAACCCAAAATATCATAATTCGGGATAAACCACAACCGGCCCTGCAGGTCCATTCAGGAGTGAAGCGTGCTGGATGACGGGTTTCTTCATGAAAGCGGCGTAGCGGCGACTGTCGAACACCAGGGACCAGTCAGGTGGCCTTACCTCGTCCGCTGTGACCCATTCATAACGGATGAACTTATCCTTCTCAACGATAAGAAGAACGTCCTCCATTTCTCCAACAACCTCACTCGTCAGCCAGGAGCGGAATTCAGCCCGATCCTTGGGCGGGATGACCCGGCGGAACGTCATGTCGTCGCGCCAGTCGATGTCGAGTCCCTCGAGATAGTATGTGAGTTGGGGATTCCGTTCATAACCGGCCACCACAATACCCGAGAGATCGGTCCCGTCCACAAGCTCAGCCAGTTCCGTCGCCCCATCTTTGAAGCGGACCGTGTCAAGGATAAAGACATCGTAACAGCACAGGAGCAGGGAGGGGACGAGTATCAGCGGGAGCAGGAAGCGACGAACCGGGTCAAGGAAAGGTCTGCGGAGATCGAGCGCGGTCACGAGAAGGATGAGCGCGAGAATTCCGACAAGAGGAGTTACAAGGTAAAGATCCGCCGCCGATGGGAATGTGAACCGGGCGATGGAGCCTGCCACGGATTTTATCCCATTCCGCCAGACCTGGCTGGAAGCCCAGGCGAGTGAAAGGGCTGTGCCTGCAAGGAGAAGGGAGAATGTTCTGCGCGATGATGTTCCCCGTACACATTCGTGGATTTGATGTGCCGCGATCAACGAGACCGGCACGAGCATGGGGAGGAGATACACGGCAAGCTTCGTGCGAATCGTTGAGAAAACGATGAAGAAAACCAAAAACCAAAGGCCCATGAACCACCACTCAGCCTCGCGGGAGCGGATGGTTTTGAGCAAACCAAACCCAAAAAAGAAGACGCCGGCAGGAAAAAGAACCAACAACTGGTTGAAGAAATAGAACACTTCAAGAGGTTTGACATTCCCTTCGATGCCCGAAACGCTCCGCTCCACCAGTGAGGAGGCGTTAAGGAAGAAGAAGATATCCCCTTCGCCATGCCCTGCAGTCATGAAAATGTGCCAGGGGGCTGCAACGAGAACCGTTGCAATCAGGAGGAGTCCAAATCGCACCCAGTGTTCCCGACGTTCCCCACGATGGGCCACAATCCAGAGAAGATAGGCAAATGGTATTCCCCAGCCTACAAACAACTTTGTCATCAGCGCTGCTCCCGTGATAATACCTGCAACAATCGCAAGCGTCCGGCTCTTCCTTCTGTTGGAAATGAGTAAACACAGGACGGCGAGGGAGAGGAACAATGTCAGTGTGGAATCGAACTGTCCCTGCCGGGAGAAAAAGAGAACGAAAGGATTGAGTCCGAACAGGAGCGCCGCAAGAAAGCCGACCGACCGATTTGAAAGTTCCCTTCCGAGAAAGTACACGACATAGAGTGTGAGGATTCCCGATACTGCTGAAAAGAAGCGGACCGAAAACTCAGTGACGTCAAAGATTGAAAAGGAAATCGCCGTGAGCCAGACATACAGGGGAGGATGGAGGGCGGAGTAGAGTCCATCGATGGCAAACTCAGCCTGGTCCAACCAATTCCCGAACACCAGCACACCCTCGGCCCGGACTGCATAAAGCGCCTCATCCCAGGCCTGAAGATCCGTGAAGCCGAGATTGACGAACCGCAGCA
>JBBEBV010000251.1:0-21046 GCA_040882165.1 Bacteroidota bacterium | reverse complement strand
CTGGTGTACAGGACGGACAAACCTGGCGGATCGAAGGGCTTCCTTAATAGTTTCAACTCGGAATCCTACGAGTTTACCTTGAGCGGACCCGAGCCGATAAGCGGCCTCTTGTTTCCTCTCATCAGCAAGGACCTCGGGTCGGTTACGTTCTTTACAAGTCTCGTCGGAGCGTTCTCCGACGGGTACACGGAGAAAGCCGCGCGCCAGCTTGTTTCGTCGACCTTCCATGGAAGCAGATTCGCCCCGAAGCAGGAAAACAACTGGTTGCTCCTGGGAAAACTGACGTGGCGTCCATCGTCTCTGTTCCGCGTGAATTTCTCCTACAACCACTCCGTCGCGATCAATCAGAATTCACAATCGCTCCAGACAAACCTCGAGTACGTCGAACCGAGCCCCGGGTATCAGTATGAATATGGGAACATTCTGGACGATGCCAACACCTACACGCATGACAATCAATTCTTCAGTGTGGGAATCACTCATACCCTGTCAAACTCGCTGTTCTACGAACTCAAGTTCACGCACTATTTCGTGAGCATGCGCGCGGATGCCAACGGGAAATATTTCTCGGAATATCGTGAACCGAAGGACATCGTCACATTTCCGGTCCAGTACTACAACCTGGACCGCGACACGGTCGGCATCATTCCCGGTGACGGGTTATGGGACTACGGAAATGGATTCACATGGCACGACCATTTCGTTACCGAGAATACGGTCAAGTTCGACCTCACAAAACATTTTTCCGAATACAACAAATTCAAGGCGGGCATCGAGGCAACGTTCCAGGAGATGCAAAATGTCGATATTTACCAACCATGGGTGGGCGTGCTTGGTTTGAATAACGACATCTATCAAGTGTCCCCCGGCTTTGGCGCGCTGTATGCGCAGGACAATATTACCGTCAGCGGCATGATCCTGAACGTCGGCCTTCGCTTCGACTATTGGTTCCCCGGAACATACGTGGACGATGCGGTCAACAACCCCGATGTGACGACAATCCCCGATAAGATAAGGGAAGACTATCACCGGAAAACCTTTTCAATGTTCGGACTGAGGGGAAAAGGACGGCTCAGTCCGCGGGTGGGCATCTCGCATCCTGTTTCCGAAAACCAGATGCTCTTTTTTTCGTATGGCCATTTCTCCAAGCGGCCGAAACCGCAATTCATCTATGCAAAGCTGGATCCGGCCACTGCACAATCGACCTTTCAGAAATTCGGAAACCCGGATCTTGATCCGGAAACAACCGTCGCATACGAACTGGGACTCCAAACCCAGTTCTCGAGCGATGATGTCCTCACCGTTACGGCGTACTACAAGGATATTTTCGATTATGTGTCGACACGGCAGGCCCGGATTACAACCTCCCGCCTGTCAACCGGAAATTTTGTGACATACGTGAATCAGGATTACGCGCGCGCCCGGGGCATCGAGTTCGAATACCGCAAGCGCATCGGTCGGTGGTTCCGCGGAACGGTCTCCGGCTCGTACTCCATCACCACAGGCAAGAGCTCTTCGCCCGACCAGGGGCTTCTCGTTGCACGCGGTGATGAGGACGAAACGATCAAGGAAAACTACGTAACGTGGGATCGACCCTTGCAGTTCAGTCTCACGACGACGTTTAATGTTCTGAAGGATCAACCGCTGTTTGGTTTGGGCCAGGGAATCCTCGACGACTATTCAGTCTATGTCCGGACCTTCTTTCAGTCTGGAAAACGATATACCCCTTATGTTCAGGACGGTTTCCTCACGACCAACAACAGGCCCAATTATGTCCTTGACAGGAACAACCGGCTTGCGGACATAGGACAGGATTGGTTCTGGATCGATGTCAATATCGAAAAAAGTTTTTCACTCCTGGGACTCGATTGGTTGCTTTCGATCAATGTCCGGAACGTGCTGAACCGCAAAAACACGACGATCGTGAATCCCGTGACGGGTCGTGCCTATGAGCTCGGAGAGCCAACTCCCACGTCATGGAATGATCCGTCATATCCCGACCTCCAGGCGCCGGTGTCTCCTTATCCATTTAATCCTGCCCGTTACCTTGCGCCACGGAATGTCCTGGTGGGATTAGGAGTACGGTTCTGATGCAGAGCATGAAAATTGCCGTAATCCTTTTGTTGCTGTGCGTTCCCTTCGGAGAGGGGATCGCGCAGCTGATCCCGGTCCTCGGGGCGCAGAGGGCCGGAACCTCAACCGCGCAGTTCCTGAAAATCGGCGTGGGGGCGCGGGCGGCAGCCATGGGGGAGACATTTATCGCGGTGGCGAACGACGCATCCGCGCTCTATTGGAATCCGGCGGGCATTACGCAGTTCAGCGGACACGAAGCGGTGCTCTCTCATACCCAGTGGCTCGTGGATGTTCGTCATCAATTTCTGGGAGCCGTCTATCATCTTACACCCGAGGACGCCGTCGGGCTTTCCATCACGTCGCTTCACACGGACGATATGCCTGTGACGACGGAAGTGCACCCGACGGGGAACGGCACGTACTTCCGCTTCAGCGATCTGGCTGTCGGGGTGACGTACGGGAAAAAGCTCACGCCTCAGTTCAGCTTCGGCGCGACGGTTCGGTACTTTGAGGAGACACTCGATATGTTGAAGATGAGAGGGGTTGTAGTGGATCTGGGAACCTTCTACTGGACCGGTCTGGGTTCCTCCCGCTTTTCCGCCGTGGTGTCCAATTTCGGAAACCAGGTCACACCGGAGGGTACGGCACAACTCTACGGCGGCGGGGAGGTGACGCAGTTCCAGGAATTTTCCCCGCCGACCTTGTTCAAATTCGGTTTCGCCTTTGAACCGATTCAGAATGAATATAACACGTTGACGGCTTCCGTGCAGTTGAATCATCCGAATGACAATTCCGAGAATGTGAGTCTGGGTTTTGAATACATTTGGTCGAAGACCTTCGCCGTGCGGGGCGGATACCGGCTCAATGCGGATGAGCAGTCCTACTCGCTCGGGGCTGGAGTTGCCACGGGAATGGAGTTTCTTTCGCTTTCACTCGACTACGGATACACGGCATTTGGACGACTCGGTGGTGTTCATCGTATTTCCATGCTGGTGAGGTTATAATGCGCATTACTCTTGCTCTCCTTGCCGCACTATACTTTGCGGGATGTGCCGTGGAGAAATTCGATATCAATTCCCTTCCCGAAGGGGATCTCAATACCACCATTGGCGATACAGTCTACATCCAGCAGTACCCCAACTGGATCGGATTCAATCGTCCGCAGGATCTCATCGTCGGGAATGAACCTTTCGCGTATGTCGCCGACACCGAAAACGATCGCGTAGTGATGCTCGATCTTGCAGGCAGGGTGATCGGCGCGTCGCAACGGATCAGGCGTCCTGTTGCCCTTGCGCAGGACAAGCGATTGCAGCTTCTTGTCTGTGCGGAATTTGACACCTTGTTGCCCGGTCACACTCAACCGGTGACGTTCGGTGCTGTCTATCGTCTCGATTTGCCGGCCTATCGGCACGAAATCGGAACCATACCTCCCAAACGCGTGTACTTCGATCCCACAGACTCGACGCGCCGTTTCACCGGCGTGGCAACGCTGTATAATAACCAGTACGCCATTGCCCGTATCGGTCCAAAGCGGTTTTTCCCCCACTTTGACAACGCGGTCCTCCTTTTTGACAAGGACGATGGGTTTATTTCCCCCATCACAACGACGTTTTCACCGGACGGTACGGGGCTGCTTTCGATCCACCGGCTTACGGCCCTTGCAACACTTCCCACCGGCAGGAGCCTTGAGTATGTCTTCGCACAAGTGGAGCATGCACCGGACGCAGTCAATAAACCCCTCTTCAAAGTCCAATGGATCAGGCTGGTTGCCATCGGACAGACGACGGAATTCGTCTCGAAGTTCAATCCCTCCACGGACGGCGATATCGGCCTCCTTCAGATCAACCGCTTCGGCCGCCCCGAAGGGCTGACGCTGGATCCTTCGGGAAACCTCTTCGTTATCGATGCGGAAAAAGACAGTCTCTTCCGGTTTTCCTCGCGGGGTGTGGAAAGTTACTCCTTTGGAGGCCGGGGAAACGGCGACAGGCAATTCAACCAACCTTCGGGTGTTGCCTTCTTCGATGGGACGGTCTACGTCGCGGACACCAACAACAACCGGATCGTACGCTTTAAACTCTCAACGGATCTCCGCTGAATACCCCCGTACGGTGCCGGATCGTTTCTCTGGCCGGTCTCCGAAACCGTTCCCCCCTTTACCCCAATGATTCCAAACCGACCCACGTTGGAGGCAGAAACATTCCATGGGGACGAGTGCGAATAGTGCCATATCGATGATGGGGAATGGAAGAAGCATTTGGTCGGGGCTCTGACGTTCGAGGATATTCCGTGGAGATGAACACCTTGTACCGTTGGCCCAAATGACCGCATGAACATTTCCGTCCTGACGCTTATCGTTGTGTTCCTGCTGATTGCCGTCAGGCAAGTGGGGAACATCAAGGTCCAGATCTGGCAGGCTATGCTCGGGGGTGCGGTAGTGGTGATCCTCACCGGCCAAATTCCCCTGGATGTGGCATGGCGTGCGATCAACTTTGACGTGATGCTGTTTCTCTTCGGGATGTTTGTGATCGGACAGGCCCTTGATGAGAGCGGATACCTTTCCCATGTTTCGTACAAATACTTCAAACGGGCAACCTCGATCGATGGCCTGATGCTGCTGGTGTTGTTCGGCGCCGGGTTCGCCTCCGCGTTTCTTATGAACGATACGCTCGCCATCATCGGCACGCCGGTTGTCCTGTTGCTGGCGAAGAAACATCAGATGTCTCCCAAGACTCTCCTGCTCGCCCTTTGCTTTGCCGTGACCATCGGGAGCGTGATGAGTCCTATCGGTAATCCGCAGAACCTGCTCATCGCCCTGAACGGGAACATCGGGAGCCCGTTTGTTACATTCTTCCGCTGGCTCTTTCTCCCCACCGTCCTGAATCTGGGTCTCTGCCATGTCATGCTCAAACGATTCTACCCGAAGGATTTTCACAATGCGGAGCTCAAGCATTCTCAGGAACCGATTCGTGACAAGACCCTTGCCTTTTTGGCGCGCGTGGCGCTCAACGTTGTCCTCCTTTTCATCGGACTTAAAATTCTCAACGTGGTCCTCGCCCTGAACGTCGATTTCCGCCTGACCACGATCGCGCTTGCGGGGGCGCTCCCGATCCTGGTCGGCAGCAAGAGGCGGCTGGAAATCCTGCGCCGGATCGATTGGCATACCCTGGCGTTCTTCGCGGCCATGTTCGTCTTGATGGAGAGCGTTTGGCGATCGGGCTTCTTTCAAGGCGTGTTGGCCCGAATGGATTTCCCCATCACGTCCATTGAGATGATCCTCGCGGTGAGCACGATCCTGAGTCAGTGCATATCCAATGTCCCGCTGGTCGCGCTCTATCAGCCGGTGCTGATGCACGCTGGGGCAACCGTGCGGGAGTTGATGGCCCTCGCCGCGGGCAGCACGATCGCGGGTAACATGCTGATCCTCGGCGCCGCCAGCAACATCATCGTCATCCAAAACGCCGAACGGAAGTCGCGTGAGACGATCACCTTCCTGGAGTTCGCGAAAATCGGAATACCGTTGACTCTCCTCAATCTGCTGGTTTATTGGTTCTTTTTCATGATCTTATGATTGCTTCTCCTTCCTTTTGTTTCTATCTTTTCACTCACCACTTGCCAGATTTTGATGAAACTGACCGATAAACAACTTCGCATTGTGATCATCGTTTCCCTCCTCGCCGGATGGTTCGTGGTCGTTTTTCTTCGTTCCGGGACGGCCTGGGGGTAGATTCGGGGCCTTCCTCCCCCCCCGGGACCTGCCTGTACAATTCTCCCTCTCCACATACGAACGGAAGGTGCACGCCGATGGCTCAATCCTCTGTTTCGAAAACCAGTGGCCGGTTACTCTCTCTCGATGTCTTTCGCGGTGCGACGATTGCCGGAATGATGCTGGTGAACAACCCGGGGTCATGGGGACACATCTACCCGCCGTTCAAACATGCCGCCTGGCACGGCTGGACCTACACGGATACCGTCTTTCCTTTCTTCCTCTGGATTGTGGGTGTCGCCATGACATTCTCCATGGCGAAGCGCATCGAGCAGGGGGCGGACAAAAACAAACTGATGCTCCATGTTCTCAAGCGTGCAGCAGCCATTATCGGCATCGGTTTGTTCCTGAACGCCTTTCCGTTCGGCCTGGTCTTTGGCCACAACTTCAGCTTTGAAACCATGCGGTTCCCAGGGGTTCTCCAACGCATCGGTATTTGCTACCTGATCTCGGCGATGATCCTAATGTATTCTTCGATCACCTGGCAGATCCGGTGGACGGCTATTTTTCTTGTCGGTTACTGGCTCCTGGTACGCCTGGTGCACGTCCCTGGCTACGGCGCGGGAATCCTCGAGCCCATGGGAAGCCTGGTGTGGTATATCGACTCAACGGTGTTAACGGGACATACATGGAGGGGAGCGCCGGTCCCGGGGTTCGATCCGGAAGGGATCGTCAGCACGATTCCCGCAATTGCCACAACGATGCTCGGGATTCTGACGGGCCATTTCGTCCGCTCCCAGAGCTCCACCGAAGATAAGACCGGGTGGATGTTCTTCTGGGGCTCGATCCTGATCCTCGCCGGGTTGACCATGGATAACTGGCTCCCGATTAACAAGAATCTCTGGACAAGCTCCTACACCGTTTTCATGGCGGGGTTGTCCCTCGTCGCGTTCGCATGCTGCTACTGGGTGATCGACGTGAAAGGCTACAAGCGGTGGACCAAACCGTTCGAGATCTACGGTCTGAACGCCATCACGATGTTCGCGCTCTCGGGACTTATCGGACGCCTGATCACGCTTATCAAACTGACGGGACCGGACGGGACCGAGATTTCGTTCAAGACTTGGTACTACCAAGCATTCTTTGTTCCCATCGGGGATCCGATGCTCGCTTCCTTCCTGCACTCGATTGCCTTCATGCTCGGTCTCTATCTCATCGCCTATGTGATGTACCGGCAGAAATGGGTGTTAAAGGTCTAACGCCCTCGATGGAGAGAGACGCCATGCACAGCCCGCGGATCCATTCTTCCCCCGAACCGGAAACGAACGAGTCGTACCGGCAGCAAAAGTTCGCGATGAGCCTTTCCCTGCTCGTGGGCTTCCTGATGCTTGCCGGGAAGACGTATGCGTACGCCATCACCGGATCGGCGGCGATCCTGTCCGATGCGGCGGAGTCCGTCGTGCATGTCTTCGCGGTCTCCTTTGCCGCGTTCAGTCTCTGGTTCAGTATGAGGCCCGCCGACGAGAGCCACCCGTACGGCCATGACAAGATCAGTTTTTTTTCTGCGGGGATGGAGGGGACGATGATCGTCCTCGCGGCGTTCTATATCATCTATGAATCGATCCTCAAATGGATCGAAGGAATTCCCGTTCAAAACCTGGGGATGGGGACAATCCTCGTGGCTGCGGCCGGGGCAATCAACGGAGCGTTGGGAGGCTACCTTGTCTGGCAGGGAAAGCGGAACCGCTCCCTGATCCTGATCGCGAATGGGAAGCACGTTCTCACTGATTCATGGACAAGCTTGGGAGTGGTTCTAGGATTGCTTCTCGTGATAGGGACCGGATGGAAACCGTTCGACCCGATCCTCGCGATTGCCGTTGCGCTGAACATTCTTTGGTCGGGAGGAAAATTGATCAGGCAGTCGGTGGGGGGATTAATGGATGAAGCCGACCCGGTTCTTGAACACCAGTTGCGTTCAATTCTGGATGTCGAAACGGAAAAAAGAGGATTATGGTATCACGAGTTGAAGTACCGGCAGAGCGGGAGTTCAGTGTGGATGGAGTTCCACCTGCTCTTCCCGAAGGGATCCTTGCTTCAGGATGCCCACTGGAAAGCGACGGAAATCGAAAGTGTGCTCAAAGCCGGACTTCCGATGACGACTCACATCACTACTCACCTTGAAACCCGCGAGGACCATGACGAGGTTCACGCCAAGTTGAACGGTTCACCACATTGAGTTGTCCCTCAAGGCCTGCCTGAAGCCCGGGAACAGCCCCCTCCCGTTCCAACAAGAAACGACAAATCCCATTGCCCTGTGACGGCAATGGGATTTGTTTCGTTCGGAGCGCTTTTCAAGCGCTGGGTTTGTTCAGCCTGAGAGTAACGGTAATTTTTACATCCTGGCTGACGGCCAGCCCTCCGGTCTCGATCGCGCGGTTGTACTTTAATCCATAGTCAAACCGATTAATGGTCAGCTCTGCTTTCCATCCCGAGAGGAGCCCCCGGCTTGTTTTCAACGTGCCGGTGTTCGTCGCGTTGAATGTTACTTTCTTCGTCACGTCGCGAATGGTCAGGTCGCCATGGATCTTGTATTGTTTCTCACCTACTTTTTCAAACGACGTGCTCTTAAATGTGATCTCCGGAAACCGTTCACTGTTGAAAAAACTATCGGACCGGAGGTCGTTATCCCGCCGCTCATTTTCCGTATTGATGCTGGCCGCTTTGATGGTGGCCTCAATCGAGGCATCGGTGAAGTCGTCCTTCGTTGCAGCGACAATAACGTCGTAATCCTTGAAGATTCCGTCCACCTCGGAAACCAGCATGTGCGTTACCGTGAATTTGATCTGCGAATGCGCTTTGTCGATTCGCCAGGGGGTTTGCGCGACCAGGTGTCCTACGCTCATCAGAGCGATGACAAACAGGGAAGACCATGATTTCATACAAACTCCTTTTGTAGGTGAGGGGTGAAGAAATGGTACCTTAGTGATGAATGAGCAGAGCGAGGCCGTCAAAATCCGTTGTCCGAAAGCCGTTCGGCCGGGCTGCAAGGGTGACCCCTTCTTCATGAAGCCGATCCGCCAGTTGTGCTATTACGCCAGCGTGGGGAACTCCGATATCGAACTGTATCAACCCGATCGCATCCGGAGGGGAAGACGGTGCTCCCGGTCCATTCCATATATTCAGACCGAGGTGGTGGTGATAATCGCCCGCGGCGACGAAGAGGGCGCCGGGGATCGTCTCCTGGGTCACCGTGAACGCGAGAAGTTCATGGTAGAAGCGTTTTGCCTTTTTGAGATCGGACACGTTCAGGTGGATATGTCCGATCCGGGTCAACCCTCCATCCGCCGAATCGTGATTGTTCTGGTCAAGCCCGACAAGGAGCGAATCGAGATCCAATGGTTCCGTAACCATGTGCAACTCGCCGTTTCGATACGGCCATTGAGCTCTTGGCCGATCAGCGTAAAGCTCGAGTCCATTTCCGTGGGGATCGGTGAGGTACAGTGCCTCACTGACGCCATGATCGGCAAAACCCTGGAACGGCCAGCCGTGTTCGTATAACCGTCGGTAGACCCTCGCAAGTTCCCTCCGGTCGGGAAACAGGAAGGCCGCGTGAAAAAGGCCCGTCGTTCCGCGGGGGCGGGGTGTGGCGTCGCCCTTCTCGACGAGGAAAACGAACGGCTCCTCTTTTTGTTCCGCTGAAAGACCCGTCCGGGAGCTCCCCACCTCAGTCACGACAAATCCCAGCAAGTCCCGATAAAAAGCCAGCGACTCCCGTATACCCGGAACCTGAAGGGTGATGGAGCTGATGCGGGTCGATGGAGGCAAGGCGACTGGGGGCATGCGAAGCCTCTTCAGTTCAACGACACTTTTGTCATGGACAATGTAAGGCCGTCGTGAAACACCAACGGATAGATCGTTGTCCGGAAAAACACAGCGAGCGGAAACCGGGACACGATGGCTGCAGCTTCATCGGCAGATTGGGCCACAAGAATCACCCAGAGCCTGCAACGGTCGAGGGATAAGCTGTAGCTTACCACGGTGCCCTCCCCCAACAGCGTGTTAATATGAGCGCGCTGGGTTGGGATGAGAGAAAGAAACTCAAGCGAAGGGCTTGAGGGAAGATCGATATCAACCATGTAGTGTGTCATAGGTCTTTCCTGAAAATACCGGTGAATGAATCTTTCCGCTCCATGCCTCTCCTCTCCGCGACGTCCCGTGATGTCAGGGGAGCGTCAATCTCACCGGGGAAGGAGAATCGGTGGAAGCGAATGTTCGATGCCTTTGCGGTCGGGTTCAAGCCAGGGGGGCAACTGCAAATGGCTCCCCAGACCGTCCGCGGGTTCATCGATAGTGAATCCCGGCGCGTCGGTTGCAATCTCGAACAGAACGCCCCCGGGTTCGCGAAAATAAATCGACTGAAAATAATTCCTGTCCAGGACATCAGTGACAGGGATGTTGACTTGTGCAATGGTTTCCTTCCATGCACGCTGTCCTTCGTCCGTCGCCACTCTCCAGGCAATATGGTGTACGGAACCGGCCGACTGCCGCGCCGGGGGCAGGGTGGGGTTTGTGAGTATGTCGAGGGTTGCCCACCCGTGCCCCTCGCCGATCACAAACCGCGCCCGGTCTCCACGCGTTTCGAGCAATCTGAATCCCAGGGTCCCGACGAGCAGTCGGACGGTGTTTTCCTGGTCTGCAAGCATAAGGGTGACCCCGGAAATGCCGCGAACGGCAGAGTCGCCCGGTATGGGACTGCCGGACCAATGTGGGCGGCCTTCCGCCCCTTCCGTAAAGACCAACTCCACATGCATTCCATCAGGGTCCTGGAACGAGAAAATGTCTTCGTTGAAGTGCCGGGCCGGGCCGTCGAACGCGACGCCGTGCCTGGAAAGATGCTCCGCCCAGAAATCCATGGATGACACGGGGACCGTTAGGGAAACGGCTTCAATTTCCCCCACACCGCGTTTTCCGCGTGCCGCATTCGGAAGAGGGAAGAACGTCAGAATTGTCCCCGGCCTTCCGATTTCGTCTCCGTAATACAAGTGGTAGACGTCCGGCGCGTCGAAGTTCACCGTTTTCTTTACCAACCGCAGACCGAGGACCTTTGTGTAGAAGTCGGCGTTGTTCTGCGGGTTGCCTGCGAGTGCGGTGACATGATGGATACCGAGGAGAGGATATCCAATCACTGTAAACCGGTTCCCAGTTTCTTTAACAACCGGGAAAGCTCTGTTTGTTCCTCCTCCGTGAGTACCGAAGCTATTTTCGTAACGTACTGTGCATGTTTCGGGAAGGAATCTTCGAACACTTTCTTCCCTTTGACCGTAAGCCGGACAATGGTGGCCCTCCGGTCTTCGGGGTGCGGGACGCGCTCAACGAGGCCGTCTTTTTCAAGGTTATCGACCACGACGGTCATGTTGCCGCCGCTGACAAGTTGTTTGCGGCAGAGTTCCCCGATCTGCATCGGCCCCAGGTGTCCGAGGCTCTCTAACGCGCCGAATTGTGGTTGTGTGAGGCCGCTGGCGCGTATGTCCGCCATCGTATGGCGGGCAAACGTATGATAAGCCCGCGCCAGCTTCACCCACAGGCCGAGTGCGCTCTCCGCTTTCTTCCCATATCGCTTTGTTGTCTTCATGGAATTATTTCAAGTTTGAAATATTTAAATTTAACATATCTAAGGTCATAAGTCAAGTATTCCTTGCATGGCTCTTTCGACTCAAAGAGTCGTACCTCCAGAATCCGGGAATGATTCTCGCCAATATGATAAAGCGAGGAGGGAGTCTCGATTCTCGGAATTGACATGAGCCTTCTTCGCACCGGTTTTCCACACTAAAGCAGGCTGGGGAGATGGTACGAAGATTGTCGTACGGAATGGCATGCAGCATCGCGTCCAAAGGCATTATGTCACCGTACCGAAAGGAGTAACTTTATGATCAGGCATATCTTATTTTCACTTCTTCTCCTCACCGTGAGCGCTCTTCCAACCTTCGGTCAACAACGCACCGTAGAAGGAAGGGGGGAGGAATATCACCGGGCCTTCTCTCTCGAATTCTGGCACACCGCAGACCATGCAAAAGCCCTGCAGGAACAGGTAGCCCTGCCGCACAAACTCAATATGGATATTGCCGGACAGCATGTGGAGGAAATGGAACGGTCGCTTGAGAATGCGCGCCTTGACCATGTGATGATGCACAGGACCTATGCCGATCCCGAAAAGGAAGAAATCCTGGAGAACCACAACCTGATTCTTCAAACGCATTTGAAGGCCACCGAAGCGGTCAAAGCGCTCAGGGTGGAATTGAAAAAGAAATCACCCGACCTTTCAGCGATGAAAGTACTCGCCGGGATAATTTTTGAAAATGCAACGAAGGCGGCGTCCGAGCACAAAAAGGTCATGATGAAGCTCGGCCTCGAATAAGTCCACCCCAATCCGTATGTTCAAGCCGCCCCATCTATTTCCGTGTGGCGGCTTTTTTTTAGGGAAAACAAGGATTTCTCCGGATGAATGTTTGTCCGGAAAAGAGTACCTTTCCCCCGGCACTTTACACCGACGGTCCCTTTATGAAATCCAAATCGATCAAATTATCCGTTACTCTCCCCGCCAGCCCGAAGGAAGTCTTTCTTGCCTTGACCGACGAAAGGCTGATTGCCCGATGGTGCGGCCAGCGGGGAAAAGTCGAGCCGCGGGTTGGGGGAAAGATTGAAATGTTCGATGGGTGGGTCAAGGGCAAGGTACGGACGTACAAGCCCGGCGAGTCGCTTGCTTACACGTGGCTTCCCGGTGACTGGCCCGTCTACGCGGAAGAATCCCTTGTCACCTATTCACTGACGAAATCAGGATCCGGAACAACGGTGAACCTCACCCACTCCCATTTTCCCAATCCGACAGAGCTCAAAAATCACAAAAAAGGGTGGACCGAATACGTATTCGACCCGCTGAAAAAATACTTTTCATTAAGAAAATAACCCCCTGTCTCTCTCTCGCGATCGATCTCCCCATGAAACGCACGACGCTCTTATGGATTCTCACGTTTGTTGTCACCGTTGTCGTTGCCGTCTTTCAACGCGCCACCGGGCCGAGCTATCCCCTCACCGGAACTTGCACGCTCGGCGAAACTGTAGTCCCGTTCAGACTTGAACGCAGCCATGGCGGAGAGTCCAATGCTCCGGTGTCGATCAGGACGGACGACGACCAAATCCATGGGGCGCTTGAGTGGAAGCGGTTCAAGACCGCCGATGTCTGGCGCTCGGTACCGATGGTCTATGACCATGGCGTCCTGACCGCGATGCTCCCTCATCAACCGCCCGCGGGAAAGCTCCAATACCGCATACGACTCACCAGAGGGGATCTGACGGAGACAGTCCCCGGGGCTGAGCCCGTCACGATTCGATTCAGGGGAGGCGTACCGCTGTGGCTTCTCATCCCTCATGTCATCTTCATGTTCAGCGCCATGCTCTTCTCTACCCGAACAGGACTGGAATTCTTCAACTCCGAACCAAACCTGGAGAAACTTGCTCTGTGGACAGTGGGACTGCTGTTTCTCGGCGGCTTGCTTCTTGGTCCGGCGGTTCAATGGTACGCGTTCGATGCCTGGTGGACCGGCTGGCCGATCGGGACCGACCTGACGGACAATAAAACCGCCGTCGCATTATTGGGATGGATCATAGCCCTCGTGGCAATTCACCGCAGACGCCATGAACGGGTCTGGGCGCTTGGGGCGTCACTGCTGCTTCTCGTGGTGTATCTCATCCCTCATAGCATGCTCGGCTCGGAACTCGATTACACCACACTCGACCAACAGCAAAACGTTCAACCCACACCATAGCTTAAGGAGGACACATGAAACGAACGCTACTTCACCGGAGCGCGGTCCTTGCCGCTTGTGCAGGGTGTTTCTTGCTGGGGGCTTACCTGCAGGAGGGAACCAGGAAGGTGACCAGGGAGGATGTGGAACATGCGGAAAGGATTGCAGGCCTGACGCTGAGCGATGCAAAACGCGATTCCATGCTGAGCAATTTGGATAATTACCTGAACAGCTATGAAGCGATTCGAAAGGTCGATCTCAAAAACAGCATCCCGCCGGCGTTTCAGTTCAACCCGATCCCTGCCGGCCTGAAGATCGAAACAACCAGGAAACCGTTCAAGGCAAGTTCCTTCAAGGGGACAAAAAGGCCTGTGAACCTTGAAGATGTCGCGTTTTATTCTGTCGGTCAGCTCGCTGAGTTGATTCGCACAAAACAGGTAAGCTCCGTGGAGTTAACAAGCATGTATCTCAGCAGACTGAAACGGTACGGTCCCAAACTCGAATGTGTCGTGACCCTGACCGAAGAGCTTGCGATGCAGCAGGCGCGCCGGGCTGACGCGGAGATCGCTGCGGGAAAATACCGTGGCCCCCTCCACGGCATTCCCTACGGGGCCAAGGATCTCCTGTCGGTGAAGGGACATCCGACGACATGGGGTGCGCCGCCGTACAAAGATCAGACCTTCGAAGAGGATGCGACGGTAATTAAGAAACTGGAGAATGCGGGAGCAGTGCTGGTTGCCAAGCTGACGATGGGCTCCCTCGCATTGGGGGATATCTGGTTCGGTGGCATGACGCGCAACCCCTGGAATTATCAGCAGGGATCGAGCGGCTCATCGGCCGGATCGGCTTCCGCAACGGCGGCAGGATTAGTTGGATTTGCCATTGGGACCGAAACATGGGGCTCGATTGTCTCCCCTTCCACGAGGTGCGGAACGACGGGGCTCCGGCCGACGTATGGCCGGGTCAGCAGGACCGGCGCCATGGCGTTGAGCTGGTCCATGGATAAAATCGGCCCTCTTGGCCGGACGGTAGAGGACTGCGCCCTCGTCTTTAACGCGATGCATGGATCGGACGAAACTGATCAAACCCTGATCGACGCGCCGTTCAACTACGACCCGAAGGTCGATTTTCGCAAGCTCCGGATCGGCTATTTGAAAATGGAATTTGACAGCGCAAGGTCAAACAAGGCAAACAACGATTCCGTCCTTGCCGTTCTGCAGGGGCTTGGGGCAAAGCTCGTACCGATAACACTGCCCAATCTCCCTGTGGGGAACCTTTCGTTCCTGCTTGGCGCGGAAGCCGCAGCGGCGTTTGATGACCTGACCCGCAGTGGCAGGGACAGCCTCTTGGTTCGCCAGGGCAAAGGAGGATGGCCCAACACCTTCCGCTCGGCTCGCTTCATCCCCGCCGTCGAATATATCCAAGCGAACAGGGTCCGGTACCTCTTGGTGCAGGAGATGGAAAAGATCATGAAGGATATCGACGTGTATGTTGCGCCGTCGTTTGGAGGGAGCAACCTGTTGCTGACCAATCTCACAGGGCACCCGTGCGTCGTGCTGCCGAACGGATTTACCTCCACCAATACCCCAACAAGCATCACGTTCCAGGGAAAACTATTCGGCGAAGCAACGCTCCTTGCCGTGGCGAAGGCATACCAGGATGCGACGGATCATCATCGAAAATATCCGATACTGCAGGAATAACTCTCAGGAGCGTCCAGGAAACAAAAACGCCCGCCGGTCTTTTGACCGGCGGGCGTTTCCAAGTCGTTCATCCCCGGAGAATCGTCCCTTTCTATTTCTTGGTCTCCCCAACGCTCCCGTACTCCTTAATCTGGTCCTCAATTTTCTTTTTATCCCCCGCTATCACCAGGGTCATGTCCTTGTCCCGGAGCTGGGTTTGCGTGATACGCTGGACATCCTTCGGGGTGACGGCGTGGACGTTCCTCACATAGTTCGTGAGGTAGTCTTCCTTCAGGCCGTGAAGGTTCAGGAAGGAAAGCTGATTGATGATCCCGCCCCGGCTTGAATTTTGCAGGACAAACGTGCCGGACAGATAGTTCTGAATCCCCTTCAGCTCGTCCGCCGGGGGAGGCTCGTTTTGGAGGCGGTTGATTTCATAGAAAATCTCCTTCAAGGAAGGACCCGTCACATCTGTGGTGACGTCGGCAATCTCCACCCAGTACGCATCACGGTAGCGGGAGGAGATCTGACTGCTCGGCGAGTAGGTGTATCCCTTGTCTTCACGGATGTTGCTGGTGATGCGTGAGCCAAATGATCCGCCGAGCAACGAGTTGGTCACCAGCAAGGGAACATATTCCTTATCCGAAGGATTGATGACCGGTAGACCGACGTAGATGGTGGATTGTGCGGCCCCGGGTCTGTCGATGAGATGGAACTGCTTCCGGGCAACAGGTTTGGGGATATTGACCAGGGGGGCCGGTCCCCGGCTCCAACCATCGAACGCCTGGCGGATCGCCGTTTCCATCGCCTTTGCATCGAAACGCCCGGTGACATACACATTGGTCCGGGCCGCTCCGAAATTGCTCTTATAGAATGAGCGCACCTGCTCAATGGAATAACTCTGCACCATCTCGGTCGTCGGGAACACACGCCCGTACGGATGATCGCCGTATACCATCTGGCGGAACCGTTCCAGTGTCAGCGAGCCAGGTTGGGATTTGCTGATACTGAGATTCCGGATGTGGTCGTTCTTGATGCGGGCGAGCTCCGACTCCGGCAGGAGCGGGTTGCGGACGATATCCGCGATCAGACGGACGAGATTAGGGCCGAATTCAGACAGGACATCGCCGTTGATGGTTGTCAGGTCAGGCGCAACGTTGATGTTGACGGTACCCCCCATACTGGCCGCTTCTTCGGCAATCGCTTCGGCGCTGCGGGTGGTGGTTCCCTCTTTCATCAGATCGCCCATGACATCCGCCAGCCAGACCTCGTTTTCATTTTCGTTCAGGTTCCCGAACCGCACGATGGCGGAGACGGTCACTTTGGGGATCGATCCGTACGGAACGAGTATGACGGAGAGTCCATTGGAGAGTGTGAAAGCGGTTTTCGGCGGAAGCTTGAAGTCGCGCGGTCTGCCTCCTTCGGGCGGCGCCTGCTTCTGGCCGAACGCAAGCGCGCTCACCGCAAAAACAACGAGAAGAAAAATCGTGCATCGTTGGAAATTCATAAAAAGCTCCTTCCTGGTTATGACCCGGATTTCGGTTCGATCATGAGAACGGTTCGGTTGGCCGGCCGCAGGTACTCATGGGCGGTCTTGAGGATCAGCTCGGGCGTGACCTTTCGAAACCCGTCTTCAATGGTGTTGATGCGGCCCGGATTGTCGTCAAAGAGGGCAAAGCACGCGAGCAGATCGGCGCGGCCGAACCCGAATAATCCTCCGAGGTTGTTGTAAAAGGAGGAACGAAGCTTTACCATCGCGCGGTCCAGCGTCGCGCGGTCTACCGGTCTCATCCGGACCTCTTCGATCGCTTCATCAACCGCAGCCATGATTTCATCGGGTTTGACGGTGTTGTCATGGAACAGCGAGGCCATCCAGAGCATTGGTCCATTGTAGTTGTACATATTGCCAAGCAGGTAATTGATCCCGCCACCGACGTTGGCCGTATACCCTTTCTTCTTCACAAGCATCTGGTTCAGCCTGCTGTCGTCTCCCTGAACCAGGATCTGATCGAGCAGTCCCATGGCATAATACTCCGGCGTATTGCGTTCAGGGACATGGTAGGCAAATCCCAGTCCCGGCCGGAAGGCAAGTGTATCCTTTTTCGTGAAACGCTTCTCTTTTTCCTGCCTTGGTTCACTCAGATCCGGTTTAGGCGGCTGCGGAGCGGAGGGAATGGAGGCAAAGTATTTCTGGATCAGGGCCAGAGCCTCTTTGGTATCAAAGTCTCCCACGACGACCAGCGCCGCGTTATTCGGGGCGTAGTATGTTTTGAAGAAATCCTGGACATCCTGGAGCGTTGCGGCGTCGAGATGCTCGAGGTCGCCGTAGAAGTTATGAGCATTATACCAGTTGGTGTTGGCATACTGAGGCAGGTCGAGCCACGGGAAGCCTCCATACGGCTGGTTGATAACGTTGACCTTCACCTCGTTCTTCACCACTCCCTGCTGATTTGTGAGGTTGTCCTGGGTGATGGCCAGGCCACGCATCCGGTCCGCTTCAGCCCAGAGAGCCGTTTCCAGTTTGTGAGAGGGGAGAATCTCGAAATAGTTGGTGAAGTCGAAGCGCGTGGATCCGTTGAGAATCCCGCCATTGCGTTGCACCAGACGGATAAACTCCATCTTTCCCAGGTTGTTCGATCCCTGGAACATCATATGCTCGAACAAGTGAGCAAACCCCGTCCGGTCTTTCGGTTCGATCCGGAACCCGATGTTGTAATAGACTGCCACAACAACGGTCGGTGATGAAGGGTCGGTCGAAAGGACCACCTTCAACCCATTGGGGAGCTTGTGGTATTCCACCGGCATGGTAAAATTGTCGCCACCCTGACCCCATGCCAATGTTGTCACAAGACATAGGGTGAGGGAAGCCACAAAGAGACTGAGGACTCTCATGAAACCTCCTTCAAATGATGGTGAATAAGGGATGTGTTGAGGCGTTTCTGCAGTTACGGATTAGACGGGGAAAGAATCCAATCATTGCAGAACGGTCACGGCTCAAATCTACGAAAAAATACCCCGTGTGTTACAGTGGTTTGGGACGAGGGGAGGGTGGAGCGGGCTGAAAAGAGGCATTCAAAAGATGAATTTCAAAGAGAATCCCCTTGGGCTCAGACCGGCGAAAAAAGCCCTCAACGGGCTTCTCTGGGAATTTCAGTGATTTCAAGGTTTTGTCCCGGCGGCGAGGAAGATACTGACTTTCGCGTCTCCATTGCCGGTTGTGGAGGCAGCGCAGCAATCATCGTCGGTGCAATCGACCGTGATCGTTTGAAGCCCCGCCTCCTCGAACCATCGCTGCAGATCTTCCCGTTTGAATCCCATCCAACGGTCATGCTGTTCGGTTCTCAGGAATTCGAACTCGTGTTCATCCAGATCGGTAATAACCAGCCTCCCTCCCGGCTTCAAGATGCGCGCCATCTCGCGGATGGCAGCTGCGGGGCGTTCGACGTGATGGAGGACCATGTTCGCGAACGCGTAGTCGGCACTCCGGTCATCGAGCGGAAGGTGTTCGGATTCCCCCACGAAATAGTCGATCACCGTACTCCCGGAAAATTTCTGCTTCATACGGTCTATCATTGCGGGCGACTCATCGATGGCGATAATGCGAACGTCGTGGTTCAGGAGTTCCTCCGTTACAAAGCCCGATCCCGCCCCGATATCGGCCGCAACGCCACCGGGCCGAACACCCGCCACGCGGACCGCCTTCTCCCGCAGTGAGGTGGGAAAAAAACCCTCCCGCATCGCATCCCATGCTCCCGCAACCTCGTCGAAATATTGTTTGCTGCTCATCGGTAAAGTCCTCTGAAATGGATACGGATAGGGAATATCATCCCCCGAAACATCATTGCTCCAATAGTTTCACTGCCTCGATCGAAGCGGACACCAGCAACTGGTCGATCGGTACGCCGGGCGCCCACTGGCGGATGAGTTCCCTGCTCCCGCCTTTCGGCTCAATACGGATTTCCCGAAAACCTGCACGAACGAGCATGGTGTTGACGGCGTCGATCGTCTCTGCTCCCGCCATGCAGCCGCAATGGAGCGCAGGATCGTCCCGGTACTCTGCCGGTAATTCCGCTGTTGCCACGATGTCGGAGATCGCAAGCCGCCCTCCCGGCTTGAGGACACGAAATGCTTCGTTGAAAACCAGTTGCTTATCGGGAGAGAGGTTGATGACGCAGTTGGAAATAATCGTATCGATCGAGTTGGTCTCGACCGGCACCTGCTCGATTTCCCCGAGACGGAACTGCACGTTGGCGTAGGATCCGTTCAACGCGTTCCGCCGAGATTTCTTGATCATCTCCGGCGTCATATCGACTCCAATGACGAAACCGGTCGGACCCACCTGTTGGGCGGCAAGAAAGGCGTCGAAACCGGCGCCGCTGCCAAGATCAAGCACTTTCTCTCCGGGCTTCAGGTTCGCGATGGCGGTTGGGTTCCCGCACCCGAGCCCAAGGTTGGCCCCTTCGGGGACCGATTGGACTTCAGCGGGGGAATATCCGAGTTGTCCGGAATATTCAACAGCGTTTTGATCGGGCTCGGAGCCGCAACATACTCCCGGGCTGCACCCGCACGAACTGATATTCATTGCTGCGATCGACCCGTAGTGTTCGCGGACAGTCGAACGGATTTCCTCTTTTTCCAGGTGTGCCATAGAGTCTCCTTATGATCGGGGGCGCGTGAAAACGGTTTATTTGAGATGATGCGCTTTACCCCTCATTCTCATAGACGGAGAGCAGAGCAAAAAGACGCAAGAAATCTCCGGGTTGCCGGATGAAGTTCGACCATGAACATCGAACATTCAGCAGCAATCTTTGGCGTTGTTTTCCGGCCGGTTCTCCTGTGCACAACAGGAACAGGAGCGTGAATGGTAGTCCAGAACCGTCCCATATTGATCAAACTCAAAATGACAACACTGCATCAGCAGGTCGCGCAACATCGCACGGGCCCGCTGGACGCGGGATTTGGCGCCGGAGAGCGAGATACCAAGTCTGGCAGCAGCCTCGCTCTGGCTCATCCCTTCATATTCAACCAGGACCAACGCGTCCCGGTACAGTGGTGGAAGTTGGTCGATGAAGGACCGGACCGTGGTGGCGAGCCGTTGATGCGCTTCATCGTGGGGATCCTCCTCAGCAGGGTCGATCGAGCTGTCAAGGGTGTCGGTCTTTCCCTGTGAACGGTAATGATCGATAATAGTGTTGCGGGTGATCTGAAAAATCCAGCTCTCGAGCTTTGTTTCATCCTGCAGGGTGTCGGCCCGGGTATGTATTTTGAGAAATACATCCTGCAGGATATCGTCGGCCGCGGCGGAATCATGAACCCTCTTGAGAATGAACCGGCGCAGACGCTCCTGGAAGGTGCGGTAGAGTAATTCGGATGTGGGGGGTGGAGGATTCATGGATGACTCAAACAAGTCGTTCATAAGGGCGAGTGAGTTTCTCCTCAAGCAATCGTTTCACGCCGGGCCATTCATCGTTCGTGATGCTGTAATACACCGAGTGCCGGATGCGTCCCTCTTGCGTGATCATATGGTTGCGCAGGGTTCCTTCCTCTTTGGCCCCGATCCGCAGCATCGCTTTGCGGGATTTCTCGTTCAGGGAGTCGGTCTTGAGCTCGACCCGGATACAGCCGAGGGTTTCGAAGGCATGCGTGAGCATAAGATACTTGGCTTCGGTATTGATCGGCGTCCGCTGCCACGCTCTCGCAACCCACGTCCAACCGATTTCCAACCGCCGGTGTGTCCTCTCGATATTGGCAAACCGCGTACTGCCGACAACAGTTCCTGAAGACCT
>JBBEBV010000250.1:16954-21115 GCA_040882165.1 Bacteroidota bacterium | reverse complement strand
GTTGATAGGCCCTTTTCATCAGCATTCCTTCGAATGCTCCTTCTGCAGGAAAAATCTCAATACGGTGCTTTCGATCGATTCCCTTCCTGTGAGACACCCTCGTCCCGGCAAATTCGCTCTTCTGATACCCTAACGAAATACCGTCATCTTCGTAGAGGGTCGTGGAGCCGGAATCGCCCGGGATGACGGTCAGCACGAGGGGATTGGCGGCGGCGTCAGCCTTTCCTGAAGGACTCTGCATCGGAATAACAGCCCCCGCTTTTGCATAGAGGGGAATTTGATCGAGAGAAAATCTTCGACGAATCACTCCGGGACCCTTGAGAAGCGTCCCGGTACTCCATTCAAACCAGTTCCCCTGCGGCAGCCAGAGTTCCTTCTCAACAAGCAGGCTCACCGTATCGATTGGTGAAGCGACGGGAGCCACGAGGAGATCACTGCCGAACATGTACTGACCGGGAAACGAATAGGCTTCTCCCGCACCGGGATAATCGTAGTACATCGGCCTGCACAGCGAAACTCCGGTATCGTACGCCTCCCGCGCCGCATGGTAGAGGTAGGGAACGAGGGCGACGCGGAGAAGAAACGCTTTCCTCATAATCTTGAAATACTCGTACGGGTATCCCCAGATGCGGCGCTCGGCGCTCCGGTTTTTTGCCGAGTGCGTTCTCAGGATGGGACTGAGCGCTCCGAATTGGACCCATCTCGTGTACAGTTCGGGGACGATGTCCCCGGGTTGATGCCCGCCGATGTCGTGGCTCCAGTATCCGAATCCGACATTGGAGGCTGTCGAAGTAAAATAGGGCTGGAACGCCAGCGACTCCCAGGTCGAATGCGTATCCCCTGAGAAACCGACCTGATAGCGGTGGTTCCCCAATCCACCCCAACGGTGGAACAAGAGGGGACGCTTCTTCTGACGTTCCATATCCGTAAAAAAGACGTAATTGAGCCACCAGGTGGGCGTCACGCCGGGAATCCCCGTTGTATGCCATTGCTGCCAATCGAGCCACCAGAAGTCCACTCCCATGCGCTCCAGCGGCCGAATGACAATATCGAAATAATTCCCCGCAAACTTCCTGTCGGTAATCTCAAACGGGATGTATCGCTTCGTGGCGGGATCGACCCCCATGGCCTTTGCCATTTCTTCATAGCGTTCTTCATGCGGCTGAATGCCGGAAGCAGGATGAAGATTGAGCGTGACCCTGAGCCCCTCCTGTTCCGTCCAATCGAGAAACCTCCCCGGATCGGGAAAATAATCCCGGTTCCACGTGTAGCCGGTCCACCCGAGTGCCTGGCCGGCCTGATCACGTTTTCCCCAATCCCACTTCACCTGGTGAGTTTCGTGCCAGTCCATATCGACGACCAGGACATCCAACGGCACGTCATAGAGACGAAACTGGTTCACAAGTTCCCTCAATTCCTCGTCGGTGTAATTCCAATACCGCGACCACCAAACTCCGAACGCGAAGCGGGGAGGGAGGGGGATCTTCCCCGCGACTTGCGTGAAGTCATGCAGTTGTTTCCTGTACTCGTGGCCGTAGCCGAAGAAGTACCAATCCTGCTTCTTCCCGGCCCGTCCCGGCACAACCCATGGCCAGTCCCCGTTATCGAACAGCGGACGTTCCGAGTCGTCGATGAGGGTCCAGCCATCCCTCGACAGGATCCCCTTTTCCAGCGGCGCTGCACCGTTAATCCCGTCAAGGGTCCGGATCGTTCCGAACAGGTTCGCCGTATCACTCATCCCCGGCTGCCATGTCGAGGAAGTGCCGTTTATCGCGAACTCGATACTCAGGTTTTCCCGGGAAAACGGACCGGAGTTGGTCTTGTATTTCAACTGCATCTTGTCGGTTTGAATGATCAGCCAGTTGTTCCCGTCGGAACCTCTTTCTTCTTTTGTCGTGTAGACCGGGACGGGGAGGTTCCTGTTGAGGAAAACGAGCGAAGCACGATCTTCAAATTGCCTGTCTTCGGACCATTCCAGTCGTACCAACCGTTCCGTGAGCAGGGTAAACCGGACTTCGTTGCTCACAACAAAAGAAGCACGATTCGGTTTTGGATCATGTCGTTGACCGTTCGCGACGAGAGGGGCGACCATGGCACAACCCATCGAGACCCAGAACCACAGCAACGGATGAAGGCAACAGTTCGTCCCACTCCCTGAAATCGTTGTTCTCGTTGTAAACATCGTTCTGCGAACGCTCCTTTACGGTATCCTCACATCTGCCACAACAGGCATATGATCGGAAGGATATCTTCCCTGAGTTGAACGTAATGTCCATGGCGGGCAACGCGTTGAGCATCGGTGAACACTTCTCCCTCCCCTTCAGTCAGAATTTGATATCCCTTCGATTCAGGTCTGAAATTATAATCGTCGGTGAGGATCACCGGAGACCCACCGGCGGATGGGAAGCAACCGGAACCGAACCGATCGTTCTTGCCGTCAAGGCAGCGGCGCATCCATAGTCCGTAAGATTGAGGACGTACCGCTGTACTACCGGGTCCATTCTGCGGGCGAAGAGGCCGGAGGCGGTATCCTCAATCGAAAGCCGGTTGCGGACCTGGAGCCTCGAGAGAATGACTCTTCCGGGCTGAAGGCGAATCTCCATGACCGCAGGAATCTTCAATCCCAGTCCGCAACGGGCGAGCACTTCCGGTTCTTTATTCGGCACAACGTTATGCTGCGAAACGATCTCCCCGCCGTAACCGCCGTTGAACATTTTCAAATGCTCCCGTCCGATCCCCTTCCATAACGGGTGCGCCTGATCGGTCGCAAACACGTAGGAATCGTATCCACCCCGATCGTTGTCTTCCCGGTACGTGACGGAAAGGTCGAGTCCATCGACCACAGCGATCTCCTCTCCGTCACCCACCCCGGATTCAGGCTCGATGATGATCAGAGTACCACCCAACCGGACAAACTCTGTCATCGCCGCGATTTGCTCCCGGTAGAGACTGCTGCGGATCTCTCCATGCGCAACGAACAATACATCACATCCATCCATGGATGCGTCCGGGATCTTGCGGCAGGAAACCCGATACCGTGTGAGGAACGTTTCGATTTCCTTCGAGGATTCCCAGACTCCAACGGTGAGGGATCCAAGGGAGGGTGCAGGAATCGGTTCGGAAAGAACGTGGGCAACCTTCTCGCTCCACGCGATGATGGCACCATCAGGTCGTCGCAATTCCGCCCGGACCTTGCATGATCCATCAACGTCCGGGAACTCCACCTCGACACGAATCCGGTCCTGAAGTCCGCCATCGACCGAGACACTCCTCGATTTTTTTTCAATCCATCCTCCATCCGGGCCCACGATGCCGTATTCCACCACACCGTTCTGCATGCCCTGTCCGTCGTTGAACAGCACGATATCCAGGGAGCGCCGTTCCCTTCCGGCGAAGTGACGGTCCCAAAGCTCCAGACTGATGCCGAAGGGGGAGAAGGCGTTCTTCAGCGCGGCAAGGACCGGCTTGGGCCGGAGCTCCGCAACGGGACCGAGAAACCAATGAGCCGTTGGACCTTCATTGTTGCTTAGATAGACGAAGGGTTGAATGGCCCCGACCTTCATACGCCGGAACAACTCCACCAATTCCTGCACCAGGAACGCCTGGTGCTGTAAGAGGTCCTCTTTCGCATACCCGGGACCAAGCCATCGCTCGGTGATTTGGTCCATCAGCACGGTCGGCTCCCCTTCGTTGTTCAGCCACCACCAGTTAAATTCATTCACGATCGTGGGCAATGTGGAATCCTCGATCTCGCGGAGCGAACGGGTAAAACCGAACGCCGTGTCGTTAAGCACCGGACCAAGTGAATAGATATACGGGTGGTCCTCAGCCACATCGACCGATTCCCACGGACGCGTGGGATCGAGCTTCTTCATTTCCGGGACGATCTCCCTCTGCACCGTGTCATCCTTCGATTCGTTCAGCGGGTCCCAGATGACGATGCTGGGGTGGTTCCAGTTATCCTGCAGCCATCGTGTAAATTCCTTTGTGATCTGCTCTTTCGTGCCCGTCGTGGTCCAGAACTGCCACTCGTTCTGTAACAGCATACCGTGTTCGTCCGCAATGTCATACCAGCGGTGGTACATCTGACCAAGGTGGTTGCGAAAGAAGTTGAAGTTGTGGGCTTTCGGAATATCGATGAGCACCCTCTTCACCCAATCC
>JBBEBV010000250.1:0-16854 GCA_040882165.1 Bacteroidota bacterium | reverse complement strand
ACCACGACTTCGCTTCGGGCCCTCATTTCCAACCGGACCTTCACATCCCCCGATGCCGGAGCCCGGTCCCTCTTCCCCACAATTCTTGCCGTGAGGTCCGCCTCAAGATCCCTGTCCGACCGATTCTCCACCCAGAATCGTATTTCCGCACTTCCCGCACCGATCCGGGGAATCGCCTGGACAAGCCTGATCCTTGGATTGCCGGTCACACTGAGTTCGACATCACCCCATATGCCGGGAATAAACTCGTTCCGTTCCTGATCCTTCCCCACAGCGCTCTCGGGGGGCAACGTCTCTTTCCCCCCAACCCTTACGATCAGCTCATTCTCCCCGCCATACCGCAAATCGTTCGAAAGGTCGTACTCCTGGGATGTGTAGCAGCCAATGTCGTCTCCCTGGGGAAAACCATTCAGCCAGACCGACGTCCCGAACATTGCCTGCCCGATCCTGAGCCCGGTCCTGAGCAAGGGAGCCGACTGGCTGCGGGGGTCCACAATGCGAAAGAGTTTCCGGTAGTAATGATAATCAAACGATTTCCACGCATAAGACGGTTCAGCACAATCGACCAGGGAAGGAACGGGGACCTCGTGATCGAACTGACTAGGGATCCGGTCTGCCGCTCCCGGTTGGATTTGCCAGAGCCCGTTCAGCGAAAAGGTGTTCCGGGCTCTTGCAGGATCAAGTTTCAATACCTCTGCCTTCGTTCCATCCATTCTTTTCATTCCGATATTGACCATCTTTTCCGAGTCGGACAACGGAACAACATCGTCCTGAGCGCCATGAAAGACCCAGACCGGGACGCTTGACATCATCCAGATTCCGGCCTCGTTCACCGGAGCCGTGAAGGAAGAGCATCAGAGGATCATTCCACGCCCGGACGTTCATCGAGCCAGCCACCGGCAAACCCGGCCCGACGGAGGCCGCGCACGATATGCGGGTTCCTTTTCATGACGTCCCAAACTAATCCGGACCGAAGGTTTTCGATCATGATCACAATCGGCCCCTGATCGATGCCGAGGTAATCCTCGTTGAACCAACCCCGGGGGCTTGTCCGGTTCGTAACGAAGGTGGGATTGAACGCGTCGATGAAACCATACTCACGCCAGACGTCGCTCCCGTACTTCGCCCGGATCGCTTTCAGGGCAGGGATGCAGATCTCCGGGGCGAAGGCAACCGATCCGCCGGCCGCCGTGGGGGCGATCGTCCCGTCGTCGTACGACCAATCGAACGAGACACCCCGTGCGGAATACGTTTTGAACGATCGTCCGACGTTGTCGACGGTGAACGAGGTGTCGCCGGGGCCGTCACACGCCGTCAGCCCCCAGATGTCGGCCGAGTAGTCCCTGAAACCCCTGGGGTTTTCGATGGCATAATCCCGTTGCGTGTACGTGGCCCGGCGGGAATTTTCGAAGTAATCGATCCCCTTCCCCTTCATGTGGTCGTCCTGGATGCCGCGGTAGTCGATCCAGCAGTGTGAGTACTGATGGCCAAACAGGGGACCGAAGTTCACAAACTCACGCCCATAGTACTCGCCCCACTTGTATGTTGAAGTCCATTGTTGCCAGGCTTCCTCCTCAACGGGAAACGTCGGGGACCCGAGAGCCAGGATGTAGAGGATCATCGCCTCGTCGTACCCGCTCCAATCCCACCGGCCGAACCCCTGCTCCGGACGCCACGACATGGACAGACGCGGCGGTCGTTGTTGAAACCACTGCCAGTCGGCACGAGTGTAGATGGAATCGGCATAGACACGGATCTGACGCTCCACCTCGTTGTCGCGGTCAAAGTACGATTGGCAGAACAACATTCCGGCAAACAGCAGTCCGGAATCGATGGTCGAGAGTTCGACATCCTTGAAGCGTAACCCCGAATCCAGATGCAGGAAATGATAATAGAACCCCTTATAGCCGGTCGCCTTGACCGGATCGGCGCTTTGCGGGGCATGCCAGAAGAACTTCATTGTGCTGAGAACGCGGTCCGCCGCTTCCGCACGACTCACGAATGCGCGTTCGACACCGATCGGATATGCCGTCAGCGCGAAACCGATGGCGGCAACGCTCGAAAATGTTCGCGTCGGCCAACGATCCGGTGTGAGTCCGTTTGTGGGGTTGGTTGTTTCCCAAAACCAGTTGAACGTACGATGTTGAAGTGTGTCGAGGAATGGATCCCGCTCTTGCCGGACGGAGATGTCTTGGTTTCCTGAAGAGCAACCGGTGAGGATTGCTATGGAGACGAAGACCGGAACCAACAGAAGACTCTTCACGATCAATCCTGAATTGTTTTTGGAGAGTGTGTGAGAAACGTGGAGAACACTGAGTCTGTTGAACGGTGACACCGAGCCCTCGACGTGCTCGATGATTGTCCTTCATCCCAAATCTATCGAACAAGAACCATCTTCTTCGTCTCTCGATGGCCGGCAGCGGCCAGACGATAGGAATACATACCGGAAGGAAGACCACGTGCGTCCCAATGTCGGATGTACGTTCCGGATGGCAGAACTTCTTCAACAATCGATATCACTTCTCTTCCAAGCAAATCGTACACCTTCAGACTCACGAGTGAAAGAGTCGGAATGTGGAACTCAATTGCTGTTGTGGGATTGAAGGGATTAGGATAATTTTGAGCGAGAGAGAATCTTTGAGGAACTGATTGACCATCCTCTGCCACCCCGGTAACAGTCTGAAACCCTGCCGCCGCCAGGCCGGCTTTTACGACCGGATGGTGCATGAAACGGTTCCACACCGTTTGCCTCAAGTGGTTTTCGATCATGATAATAATCGGGCCTTCGTCAATTCCGATGTAATCCGCGGCAAACCAATTCAGCTTGATGTTGAACGCGTCACGAAAACCGTATTGACCGAAGAGATTGGCTCCGTATCGTTCGTACATGGCATGGGCGGCCTGAATCGACTCTTCTGGCGTGAAGGGTATCGAGCTGATCGCCGCGGTCGGTGCGATGGTGCCATCATCATACCCAAAGGGAGCTCCACGTTCACGGTATTCGGTTGGTCCATCGCACGCCGTGAGTCCCCAAATATCGTAGCCATAGTCCGAATATCCAAGCGGATTGGCGATGCAATAGGCGCGGTTGGCAAGGGTTGCGCGTCTTGAGTTCTCAAAATACGTTATCCCTTTCTGACGCATGTAGCCATCCTGAATGCTGCGAAAATCGATCCAGCAATGAGAATACTGATGGGTGAAGAGCGCAGGGTAGGCAACATGATCGTATCCCGCGTACGTCCTCCATTGGTAACCGTTTGTCCAAGCGCCCCAGGCGCTTCCGCGGAGAGGGTTTGTGGTGGCTCCCATGCCAAGAATGTACAGTATCATCGCCTCGTTGTAACCAATCCATTGTGCACCGAGGAAGCGTCCTCCATCCTCCGGGAACCATCCCATGGAAAGCGTCGACCCACCGCTCGCCATCCAATCCCAATCCACACGATGGAAGATCGAGTCGGCAAGCGAACGAACCATCGTTTCGGCGGAGTCCGAGCCACTGAAGTACATCTGGGCATCGAGAATGCCCGCGAGCAGCAACCCCGAATCGATGGAAGAGAGTTCACTCTTCCAGGATGATGTGTTGAGCCGCGTGGCGGAGTTCATATCAAGCCAGTGATAAAACCACCCTCGATACCCGATAGTCCCTGAGACGCCGGATCCCTGCGGCTTCTCCCAAAATGTTTTCAGGGTCGTCAGCACTCGGTCGCGTGCACTCTCGCGCGTGACCCAGCCCCGGTCAACTCCGATCGTCAGGGCGCTGAGACCAAAACCGACGGCTGCTATGCTTGCAGGAGCTCCCGGAGCGCTTCGATCCTTCACAAGTCCGTTCGCAGGATTTGCTTCATTCCAGAAGTACCGGAAAGCCGTGTACTGAAGAGTATCCAGGAGCCGCTCGGTTGAAAGCGGAGGAAGAGAACCTGGTCCGCCGCTCACACGAAGAACCGCGATGAGGTCGATCCATAATGTTCGCGTGGAGGAAGTCACTCCATGAGCCGCGAATCGAACGGCCTTAAATGAAGCAAGAGAAAATCCTCCAAACGGCTCCAACGCACTCAGCGGTATCGAAACGCGTTGCCAGGTAGCCGTGTCACCATCAAGGGTCACGTACGGCGCCAACGCGATGAGCGGGGTCTTCGCATTGCTTGTGGCCTCCTCAAGACCGATCCTCGGTAACTCTCCGGCCGGTATTGTCGCAGGACCATTGATGTAGAATACAAGACTGTCATAACCTGAGAAATCGCGAGGCTGCCATCCGTTGCTCGCAATGAACATTTCCCAGTTGCCTCCCGATCCATGATTGTATTCCAGCACACCGCATACTGTTCCGCTATAACGACGCGTCGCGTCAAGCGGCAGTTTGTCATTATTTGCCCTCAGCTTCAGGGAGTCGCCGTTGTCCGCAAAGCCAAACGACGCATCACGATACAGAGTGGAGCCCGGATCGTCATCGAAGATGACGGAGAATGCTCCCTGCGCTGCGACGGATGTGGTAAACGCTAAGGTCAGGAGAATTATTCGCTTGAGAACATTCATCTCGACCCCATCGTTATCGAGACACTGTGACGCGAGCCGGCCGAAAAGAGGGGAAGCAATACTGAATCACCCGGCGTGAACTCTTCCTTTTCGCCTCCATCAATCGTCACGCAGGATATTCCCGTATTCACACCGGCAGGGTTTCTCACATCAATCTCGTACTCAACGCCGCGGAACATCCTCTTCACCTTGAATCCTTTCCATTTCTTCGGGATGCAGGGATGTATCACCAACCCTCCTCTCGTCGGACGAACACCAAGGATCCACTCCAATCCCACCTTGAACAGCCACGCTGCCGATCCTGTGTACCATGTCCAGCCACCCCGGCCGTAGAATTCAGAGTCAGGACCATCGATATTTCCCGGTGTAACGTACGGTTCCGCACAGTACTCATCCGGATTCCTGCCCCGGGTTATGGGATTGAGCTTTGAGAAAATGCGAAATGCCGATTCACCGCGTCCAAGCATCGCTTCCGCAATCACACTCCATGTCGCCGCGTGCGTATAGACGCCCCCGTTCTCCCGCACTCCGGGCGCGTAGCGTGTGAGGTAACCGATTTTCTCATCCGCCGTTTTATAGGCAGGGTGGAGCAAGACAGGACCTGCCTTGAACTCCAGTTTCTTCTCCACGACATCCATCACTTGCTCCGACCGCCCGCGGTCTGCCACGCCGGCAATCACGGCCCACGTCTGGGCATTCAGGTAAATTCTTCCTTCCCGGTTTTCTTTTGATCCGATCTTCTCCCCTGAGTCTTTCGTGGCCCTCCAAAACCACTCCCCATCCCACGCGTGAAAATTCAGAACATCACGCAATTGGCTCGCTCGCTCGTTGTATCGGATCGTGCGCTCTTCATCACCACGCGCTAACGTGAATTCCGAAAAATCACGAAGGATCTTGTAGAGAAAATGACCTAACCAGGCGGATTCCCCTTTCATCTTCAATCCGACGGCACTCAGACCGTCGTTCCAATCACCCGCACCGATGAGCGGCAGGCCATTCTCGCTGAAGCGATCCAACGCCTTCTCTATGGCCCGACAGCAATGATCGTAGAGAGAAACGGGGTTTTCGTCATCGACAAATGGGACGCGCGTGTCGAGGATTGCTTCATCATTCGTCTCCTGCAAATAGCTGTTCACAACAAACGGGAGCCAGAGGAAGTTATCGGAAACGTTTGGGTGATGGCCGAGCTCTGTCAGGGGATGCCACCAGTGATAGACAGTTCCATCCTTAAACTGATGTTTCGCATGAATCAGTATTTGTTCTTTTGTGCGCTCCGGGGCGATCGGAAGGAAGATCTGAGAATCCTGAAGCTGATCGCGAAAACCATAAGCGCCCCCCGTTTGGTAATACGCCGTTCGTCCCCACATCCTTCCCGAAATGGCCTGATACTTCAGCCATGTGTTCATCATGAGATTCATCGCCTCATCGGGAGTGTCCACGTGAACGGTACTCAAGCGTTCAGTCCATCCTTGCTGGACTCGCACCAGGCCGTTGTGGACTTCTCCCGTCGTCCCGTACTTCGTAACAAGCATCTTCGCATCTTCCAGGGAAGAAGCTGCCCCAAGGACAAAGGTAACGTGTTTTTCAGCGCCCGGTTGGAGGGAGACATTGATGTGCAGACTTGCAATGGGATCGAGAGAGTTTCCCACACGCTTGCGGAGGCGCCCTTCCAGTACCGAGCGGGGTATTTGTTGGTTCCCATACAAGCCAAGAAACGATTCCTTGTCTGCATCGAACGATGCTGGTTTTGCACTGGAAGCATGAAACGCAACGTACGGCCAGCCGGTGTTCCAGTGCCCGTTCTCTGTCGGAACCTCCCACAGCCTTTTTTCTGCAAACAGAGCACCGAGCCGATTGTCGTATGTGGTTTCGATGAAGCACTTGTGGAACTCCCGATGCCAATCAGGCGCAGCACCAAGACCCCATTCAAGATACGTAAACAGACTCAGCGTGCGCGCTCTTCGCGCTGTGTTTCTGAGCGTGAGGTTCCAGACCTCCAGCGGCTCATCGGGCGGCACAAACATCAGGAGCTCGGTCTCAATGCCTTCGTTGAGCGATTGGATGATGGTGTAGCCGATGCCGTGCCGGCATTCGTATCGCTCCGGTCTGGCACACACGGGTTTCCATCCAACCGACCAAACCTTTTCGTTGTCTGCATCCCTGACGTAGATATACTTCCCCCACTCATCCTTCAAGAGGTCCTGCTCCCAGCGTGTCAGGCGATTCAATTGCGCATGGGTTCTCCAGCTATAACCACTCCCAGCTTGAGAGACCGTCAATCCATAATCGCCGTTACTGATAACATTGATCCATGGGCGCGGTGTTTTTGGATTTGTGATAACGTATTCGTTACGCGTCTTGTCAAAGTAGCCGTATTTGTTCTTGAACAGTTTCAATTCAGAGTGACCTTCGAACAAAAGTGGAAGAAAGAAGGGAAATGGGGCTACTGCGTGGTTATCAACTCCCGACAGGAATGATTCAGAACGCAACTCCAACGGTGAACCGATGTGTTTCTTTCAACCGGCCGTGACCTGCCCATGCATAGTCAACGCGAAGCTCGGTCCCAAGAAACCCGTATTCCAACCCGGCGCCGGCCGTCGGCCCAACCTCAGCGTCCTTCTGGTAAAGATTCTGATACCCCCCTCGAAGAGATACGATCCCCATGAAGTTCCACTCGACACCAAAGCTGACACTTTCCGTGTTGTCGTTGGGATGGAAGGCATCAATCGCAAATTGGAACCGGTTGTTTGCATCGAGAGCCAGCGGAAAAGCAAGACCAACGCGGAAGATCACCGGCAACGAGAATTCTTCCGTGAAGACTTCACCCGGAAGATTGCTGTTATCACCGTATCGATCCGGATCCAGGTCGTAGCGGATGCGAAGGTCTCGTCCGGTGTAGCGGCCCCGCGTTCCAAAATTGGAAATGCTGGCGCCGATGTGGATGCCGTCGGGCGATAATTGATACAACGTGCCGAAATTCAGTGCGAATGCGCCAAGCGAACTGTGCCAGATCGTCTCCTGAATGTACGAGACCTGAAGCCCGGCAGAGAATCTATCGGTGATGCGCTGGCCATAGCCTATCCCAAAAGCAACATTGGAGACCGTGTATCGCTCTCCGGTTCCCAACGGCCGTTCAACCGTCCGAACGTCGATTTCACCGGAATTGAGGGATGTCATGCTGAGATACAACGTTCGGGTTTCAGCCAACTTTATTCCGACCCCCGCATAATTGTACGCAATATCAGCGATCCAGAGACTGTGCGTAAATTGTGCGTGGCTGGAGGACACATGACCCAACACTCCGGGGTTGTAGTAGGCGGCAATGACTTCATCGAACGTCGCCACACCGGCATTCCCCATCGCACTCAGGCGCGCACTCGGCTCGATCAACAGAAACTGACCAATGGTCGTGCCCGTCTTGCTTTGTGCCTCAAGGAATCCAACAATGCAAAGCTGGATCACAAGGAAGGCACCGAACCGGCGAAGTGGTACTAGAGTTTTCATGCTACTTGATAACTGCGAACTTTCCAATGTAGGAACCGAGTTCGTTACTTTCCACGTGGTAGATGTAGAGACCGGGGGCGATCTCGAGATTATCTTTCGTTCTGAGATTCCACGCCACGTATCCATCAATCGAACCATCGTGGTGCAGCGTTTGGACAAGCTCTCCTCTGACCGTGAAGATTCGAACGATTCCGTGCGCGGGCAATCCACGGAATTCAATCCGGCGCTCACCACGTCCCGCCACGGCAAACCGTTCAGGCTCAAAACTCGCTGACGCGACGTAGGGGTTCGGAACAACATACGGCTCGAATGTGTCCTCTTGCTTCGCTCTCTCAACGCTTACGGAGTGACCTTTGGTGGTGAACGCAAAAATATCTCCCTGTCCAAACGGTTTATCAAGGACGGCCTCATACACATCGCCGAGCGTCGGCGGAACAATGGAGCCACGCAAAGACTGGCCGGTCGTGTCAAGCTCTACGCGCCACGTTGCACGTGGTGTCGTCGGCGCGCTCGGGAGATACGTTACAATGTCAAAGAACTCGTCGGGCCGACTGAGCGTGTTGTCATTGTCAACATCGCGAAACTGGGTTTTCAGTCGGTACGCGCCGCTGTCCGTATTGGCAACGACCCTAAATCTCACCGGTTTCGCCGGCCGACCGACAGCTGGAAGTGACGTGTCGAGGGGAACGCCACTAAACGTAATCGTCAGATTATCGGGGAAGCCCAACCGGAATTGATTGATGGGAAGAACCGCCTGATACGTCAGCTTCAAACGAGTGTTCGTTTGACTTTGTGGACCAAACCCGCTCAGCGTGTCGTTGAAACGAACGCTCTGCGGGGTGTTGATGACGGGCAGGATCCCACCACCCACCTGACCTGTTTCTTCTCCATCGAGGATGGTTCCCTTGCTGATCAATGTTTTTCCGGTTGTGCTGTCAATCAGTTCATAGAAATCCGCCCTGATATGTTCTGATGCGTCGGTTCTAAACACAAGATTGAACGTATGATTGTCCGGAACAAGATCGGAATTAACGACTTTCGTTTCAATCGTCCCTGTTCCGATCCCGGAGCGGCGAACAAGAGAACTGGTCGTTGCCGGCGTATATCCGAGTACCTTCAGATTTGGCCGGACTTCAGCCCCATTTTGCGGCAGGATGATCCCACCCCGTGCCGTTCGCGAAATCGTGATCGCGTTCTCTGAAGGATAGAATTCCAACGAGTCCGAGCCATGGTCGTATGACGTGATCGCATAATAATAGAGCTGTCCATTTGTCACGCTGCTGTCAACCCACATGTGCGTGATGCCTGAATCGTCCCCAAGATAATAGGCGACTCCCTCAACCGTTTGCTGAGAGAAGCTCTTGATCTCGTTCTTGAGGTCAAATTGAGCGATGGGGCGACCGTGGCCAATCGGGCCCGTGCCACGCGCATTGGAAACTACCTGTGGATCGAGAAAGAATGGCTCAGTCGATCGGTAGATCCGATAACCCTCGAAATCGTTCTTCAGCGTCACCGGGTCAACTCCCCGTTCGGCTACATCATTCCATGATAACCGCACAAAGCCATCGCCGGATTCGGCATGAAGCGTAGGCATGGGCGGTGGAACGGCGAATTGGTAGTTCGCATTGTAGATTTGCTGCACGGTGCGCACGGTTCTCCGTAGTTCGTCCAGATCACCACCGTATCCCAGTGCCAAACTGAATCGCTCGGTCTTGCCCGCTGCCAGCTTGAATGGACCGGAGGCAAAGAGAAAACCGAGATTGTAATTCGCCACCAACGCCGAATCAAAACGAGTCCCTGGATCAACATTACTAAAATGCTCCCACAAACGTCGTGGCCAACTCCTCCCATCATCGAAGAACACGATATAATCTTGTTCCGTCGAAGGATTCCCCTGCCCCGGTCTGATCCGGTTCATCTTGAATCCGGTCAATCCTATCTGATCGGACTCATGAAGGTCGGTGCGATCGAAGTTTGGTTCTCCATCCGTCGGTATTCCATCCCCTTCTCCGGTATCGTTCGTTCCCCAGATTCCATCCGCGCCGGTGTCATGAAGATCGGCTACCCAATCCATATCTTCATCGCCCGTCCACCATCGTCCAGCCTTCAATGCAGGACGCTGTTCCACCAGGCCGGACGCTTGCTCGAACTTCCCGATGTCGTAATGGGTCCGGACGTAATCAAGAATCGTTTCCTGGCCAACGATCAGCTGCCCCGGGCCGGAATCTCGCCGTTCGTCGGTAATCCCGTCGTCATCGTTGTCGATGCCATCGGTGCCGTTGCCGGGTGTTTCGAGATATGCATAGCCAAGATACCCGGTCGGAGCACAGTTGGTACGGAGCCCCACGCCATGCCCATGCTTGTCCCACGTGTACACGAGATTGAGTCCCAACGATTTGTCGAAGAACGCATTGTCATCGTCCGATTCGAAGATTCCGTCGCAGGAGAGAGCGGAGCCGCCGACCCCGGAATCCATGTACAATCCGAAGATGATATTGTCGTCGTAATCTGTTGTGCTCTCGTTCGTAATATCATAGTGCCAGAAGACGACATTCGCCGCTTGAGGATTCGCCCATTGAAATCCCCGAACGGTGATACGCAGTCCAAGTCCCCGACGTGTTGTGTCGCGCGAGTCCGGGTAGTAGTCCCAGGCGTCGTAGAAATCATCATCCATCACACTGAAGCTCTCGAGATCCGCCGCGGGACGTTTTCCGAAATAGCCGTTCCACGCGCCAGACCATCCGGGATCATCAGGATCGTTTGTTTTGTCGATCCACTCATCCGGCCACGTCCGTGGATCGTTGCTGAGTGCGACAGAACGCCCGCGGTTGATAGTGGGATCAGGTTGAGAATACCCCGGCCGCGGCTCAAATCGCATAACACGATTCCTGTGTGGACTGTATCCTTGGTTCTCTCTGTAGCCCGTTTCCATAATGTACGCCTCAACACCATTCCTCTGCCGGATTCTCGCAAGAACAAAGGGCGTAATGCCGTCGCTGTAGTTGACACCGCTCCCTTTGGGAACTTCGACAGAGTGAAACACGCTCAGATCAACATTCCCCGGATCCGGCGGAAAATCTCCCACCATCCCAAAATTGTAGAAGAGCGACCTGATGTTATTGGCATCGTGGATTCCGGACCGTTCCGCGTCCACACGCCCCCGCTGTTCCTGTGGCACGACAGGTTGAAGCTGTGCCGACGATGGTAGGGAGACGAGGCAAGACAGGAGTGAAAGAGAGGAGAGAAACCTAAAGAAATATCGGCGCACCAAGGGAGTGTTCATTGTTGCACCACGCCTCTGAAGGAAACCCCGAGTTCAATTCTCCGTGGTGCATAGTATCGGCTCGGGTCGGAAAGCGTCACTTGATCGCCGACAGGGTTCAGCGAATATTCCGGACTGCCGGTATCGCCGAACACAAAACCGTTGAAGAAGCGCGAGTCGAACAGATTGAACACTCGTGCGAAGACACTCAGATCGAGACCGGCAAGTGCAATGTGCTTTTCACCCCGGAGATCCACAAGAATGGAGGAAGGTTTTCGCCCGGAATTGGCCTCCAGCGAAGCACCAAACCCCGTTCCAATAGATGGCGTGTAGGGCTGGCCGCCTGCGAATTTAATGATTGACGTAACGCTAAAATCGTCCGGCTTCTGCAGCACAAGAACCGCATTCAGCGTGTGACGTTGATCCCATAACAGGGGTACCTGTCGCGGGCGCGGGTCTTCCCCGGCTTCCGCGCGGGTAGCCGTCTCACGAGGATCGCTGGAGTTTCCTTGAGCAAATTGGTATGTGTAGTCCACGCTGACATTGAGCATCCCGAAGCTACGGTGGTCGAGCGCTATCGTGAATCCGCTTACATTTCCAAAATCGACATTCGTGAGGCGAGCGTATTCCGCCGCCGCATATGTCGAAACGAACTCAACACCGAGTAGGTCCCGGATATCTTTCGAGTACAAACTGACATCCATACCAAAATACTCTGTAAGTTCCGCCTTGAATCCAAACTCATACTGTGCGGTAAACTCAGGCTTGAGATCGGGATTGCCAAGCACGCCATAGGAGACGCCCCCGGCTTGGAGCTCTTTCAGAACGAAGTAATCCGAGTTCGAGAAGAGCTGTCCCAATCCCGGCATTTGATAGAAATGCCCATAGGAGAAGAAGATCGAACCGCGTTCGAGGATGGGATACGATACGCCCAATCGAGGAGCGAGTACGATCTTCTTCGTTGTCTTTTTGGGAACGGAAGGCGGCGCACCGGAGATGCTGTTAGCCGGGTTATGCAAGTCACTTGGCACGCTGGCGTTTGCGGAAAAGTATTCCATCCGCAAACCGGCTCGCACCATGATGTCGTTCCACTCAATACGATCTTGCGCAAACGCCGCAAACGAGACAGGTGTATGCGTTTTCATCCCCGGATAATCCGGATGATCGATCCGGGGAAGGAGAACTTGCACACCCTCGACAGTCGTCGGTACCAAAACACCCGGAGAACCAAACGAAAGAGAGGAAGATTGGGCTTCACCACCAACTTTCATGAGATGAGACCGCGTCGCCTGGTACGTTGCCGACGCTTTCACGACAAACGAATTCGTCTTTTGTCTGAAGCGGTTCAGGTCAACTCCCTGCACCGCCGCTCCTAACTCATACGTCGGATCCGATTTGGGATCGCCTGCCTCAAGATAACGCGGATCAAAGACATCATCATACATCAGATCGGAGTACTCAAAATAGTTTTGACGTACGTTGACGGTATAGAACATGATATTTGAAAGCGTGTGTGTCCAATCGAACCCGTGGGCCAGCGATACGCTTCTCTGCGTTTTCGCACCATCGGGGTTCAATCTGTAAAAGTGGTTGTATCTCTTCTCGGAAATGCTGTTGCCAATGGCCTGGTAACCGAACTGGATGTTCTGGAGCGATCGATTGGAGAGTTTGAGCTGACCTCCCCATTCGCTGAAGGGAGCCATGGAAACAAGAGATCCATCTCCCGTGGGGAAGAAGATCTTCGCTTCCAGATTAGATTTGTCCGTCGGCGAGAATCTCCTTTCTCCAAAGAGATACCCTTCACTCGTAAAGCGGCGAAAGCCCACGAGGAAGGTGGTTGCAGGAAGGAATGTCGGGCCACTCAGGCTCAATTGATAATTCTGGATAGCCCATGGCCGCAGAGGTCTGGTAAATGTGAATCCGCGGTTGTTTGAGAACGTGTGAACGTCGCCCACGAAGGTTTCCCCGCTCCATTCAAATGCGTCCTCAGAACCGCTTCTCAGAATGGCATTGACGACGCCACTCATCGCTTGCCCATACTCTGCATCAAACGTCCCGCTGATGACCTGCACTTCCTGAAGAACCGAGCGGTCGAGACGAACACTCGAAGAATTGTCGAATGGATTATTGACCGACACCCCGTCGAGTTGGTATTGCACTTCCCCCTTGCGTCCCCCACGAAAATGGCCATCCACAACACCTGCCTGAAGATTGATGATATCGTTCAGGTCCTGGACCGGCAGGACGGCGATGTCCTCTTTTGCGAGGATAGAAACCGAACTTGTTTGCCGGGTATCCACCAGCGGTCGGTCTGCCGTGATGACGACTTCTTCCTGGAATTCGATCACTTCTTCCGGTAGAGTCTCGTTGAGAGTCGTGGTCTGCCCCGCTGATATCCTCAGTCGCTGCACAATTTTCGTTTGATAACCGATGCTGCTGAGACGCACGTCGTACGTTCCGGGCGGAATATTGATGACAACATAGTAACCTTCTACATCGGTCGCAGCGCCCATCGTTGACCCAACGATGAGGATATTGGCTCCTATGAGAGGCTCTCCTCTTTTGTCGAGAAGTCTGCCGCTCAATTTCCCCTTCGTGTCGGCCAGAAGTGTGCCGGGTACCAAGAAAAAGAGTATGGCGGCACCCGGGATGATCCGCCGGAGGATCAGCCGGGCAATCCGTTGAGATGTGAGAAAGCGGAGAAGAAACATTCGGAGTTACTTGATCAAAACCATCTTCGTAAACGGTGTCGCTAAGCGGGTACCCGACTGTGTGGCTCTCATTTCGAGTCGATACAAATAGACTCCGGAGGTGAGATTCGCCGCGCGGAAATCGATCTGTCGCTCACCGGCATTCTGCTCTCCAAAATCAAGCGTGGCGATGCTTCGACCCAGAACGTCGAACACTTTCAGAGTCACAGAACCCGCTTGTGGCATCGTGTAGCGAATCGTTGTCGATGGATTAAACGGGTTGGGATAGTTCCCGATCAAAGCGAACGATTGCGGCAATTCTGAAGATCCTTCGCGTATATCAGTCACCACTGTCGAGGGATCCATGAAACACCAGGCCGGACCTGCAGGGCCTCCAAACTCGCGCATGAACCACGTGCGTGTGCCGTAGTCATCGGCGGGATTGCTGAATTTGTCGCCATCAAAAAGTGTGGCTCCAAGAAAGAGCACACCGTCACCCCGTCCTGGTGGATAGCCAAAGGCGGAAAGTGCCACCTTCATTTCAATCGTGTAACCCATATCGACATCGTCAGGGTCATTGATCGTTGTTCCCGGCTTCATCGCAACCGCCGCTTGTGCAAGACCAAGGGAATCAAGGAGCTTCAGATATGTCCCCAGCATCGGCGCTCCGACGGGAGAAAAGCGAACATCCAGATGGCGCGTGAGGAGCACGTGGTCGATCGTTTCGAGAGAGTCACGCGCGTTGAGCGTAATCCTGAAGCCATCCCATCGGTCGAAGTCCTCGATCGACGTAACGACCTGATCTTGAACGTCGATGCCAAAGTAGACAACGTCGTCTTTAAAAAAGTACTTCAGAATAGCATCGCCGGGATCGAGAACGGGAGGCGTTCCGGCCGCCCCGCTCAACGTCGGTTGATGTTGACCACTGCGGTATGGACCAACTCCGGGATAGCTCTTCCGCAACGTGGTGTCACTATAGGTGATGCGAAGACTGGAGGCATTCCGCCAGACATCTTCCGTGAGGTGCCCGTCCAGGACGGGCGCCAGATGATTCAGCGCGTTGGGAATAATCAGGTCTGGTACAATTGCCGGAAGGGTGTTCGTATTGATCGTAATGTCGGGCCGTGCGTGGATTTGACCGATGGCATACGCTGAAGCGTTTCCCCATGGACCCTGCCACCATGCCCGGTTGCCATAGAACCGCGAGTTATTGTACGGCCACTGCCAATCGGCATCATACACGGAAAGATTGAATTCGATGATATCGCCTGCGGATCGCGTCACGTCGTACCCACGTGGTGTGAGATCAAACCTGATCTCCATCGTGTATCCTTGATCGGGCGTGACGTTGGCCGTTCCGTTCTTGTCGTCACTTGAGACTCCTTGAACAACAGTCGCTGCACTCCAGACCTCCCGTTCAACCGCCGCCCATCCAAAATAAGCCGGCGCCGCTCCAGGATTGCCTGAGGTTGGATCCGCCCATGATTCCGTCACCCATCCATAGCCGTATTCAAACGGAGGAGCGGGACGATTCGGTGACGAGTGATCTCGAATGTTCATCATCAGTGCGTCGCACTCGTTAAAGAGTCCGCCACCAACAGAACTGTCGCGCACAAAGACCCCAAGAATCAGTTCGTTCCCTTGCACGAGAAACTTGATCGTTGCGTGTGTCGGATCGGTAACGATGCCATTCCAGCTTCCCCCTGAACGCTCCGGTTTCCACCCGCTTCCCGGTATGACCCATGAGTTGCTCGAATCATACTTGACAACAACCGAATCAGCAACGGCCCAAGCCGGCTCATTCAGTTGACCATCAATCATAATTGTCCCGACAGGCACCGTACGTGCCCACGCGGCGTCCGTTCGTTTGATCATTTGCGCATGCGCCGATAGAAAAAAACCGGATAAAATCATGATGAACGGATACTTGAAGGCGCTTCTCATCCGAACCTCCTCAACATTTCCATGTTTCATGGGAGTTTGCAAATCGAGATTTCTGAAATATTCCATCTCCAATTAGAAGTTTCAAACCACAGGTCACCCCAAAAACATCGCGTTGCAGGCCTCATCGACCTGCAACGCTGTTTGACATTACTATTTTAGGAGAACGAGCTTCTTCGTGGCGACGAATGGCCCCTGCCCACCTCCATGGATCGGTGTTGCCGAGAGGCGATAGAAATACAGACCACTTGCGAGAGTATGCGCATTGAACGCTACCTCATGGGAGCCGGAGGGAATTTCGCCGTTCACCAATGTTGCTACCACGCGACCCACCACATCGTAGACCTTCAATGTCACCATGCTTTGCGTGGGTAATCCATATTGAATCGTCGTGGATGGATTAAAGGGATTAGGATAGTTCTGCCCGAGTGTGTAGACTGAAGGGACGGAGAGATCTGCGGTTTCTACTCCCGTAATGGGAGATTGGAGCTTCAGTGTCCGGAACACGCCACCCCATTCACTTCCCCACCACGACTTGTAGTATGACCCGACCGTGTGATCCCATACATTCATGGGATGCTTGAACCCGTCTGGATCAAAGATGTCTATCAGGAGATCAATGGTTACATTTGATCCATAGTAACCCATCGCAACAAGATCCACCATCAGCTCTGCCTGGTAGCCGTTATCCACATCGCTTGTGTCGTTGACCGTACTTCCCGCAGGCAAGAAACCCTTCCCCATCCCGGATCCCACGAGCTGCTCCTCATACTTCATGGTATCTTTGTTCTCCGCGATGTTCTGCCAGTACAGCTTGAATTCTCTGGTCTGGCCAACTCCGGTTTTCATTACCATGAAGAGTCCGTCCCCTTCCCAATCGAACTTGCAGATTGACTTGTCATCCGATTGGATTCCGATGTACAG
>JBBEBV010000249.1:0-3253 GCA_040882165.1 Bacteroidota bacterium | reverse complement strand
AAACAAAAAACCCTCCCGCTCTTTGAGAACGGAAGGGTCCTTGCAAAGTATCGTTCACGTTCCAAACAACTTCAAACCTTAAACTTGGAACTTTGAACTCGCACTGCTGTATCTTAGTACATATCCCCCATCCCACCGCCGTGCGGCATCGGGGGAGCGGAATCCTTCCTCTCAGGCTTCTCCACGATGGTCGCTTCGGTGGTCAGGAGCAGGGAGGCGATGCTGGCTGCATTTTCCAGGGCAACACGGGCAACCTTCGTCGGGTCAATGACCCCGGCTTTGATCAGGTTTTCGTACTTGTCGGTCAATGCATTGAAACCCCAATCGTCCTTTCCTTCCTTCACCTTATTCACCACAACGGATCCTTCGAGGCCTGCGTTCTCGACAATCTGCCGAATCGGCTCTTCGAGAGCGCGTCGGACAATCTCCACGCCCGTCTTCTGATCTTCATTTTCGCCCTTCAAATCGGCCAGTTTGCTGATGACACGGAGATAGGCGACGCCGCCGCCGGGGATAATTCCCTCTTCCACCGCTGCGCGGGTGGCGTGGAGGGCATCCTCGACACGGGCCTTCTTCTCCTTCATCTCCACTTCGGTCGATGCACCGATCTTGATCACGGCAACACCACCGGAGAGTTTTGCCAGACGCTCCTGCAGCTTCTCCTTGTCGTAGTCCGATGTCGTCTTGTCGATCTGCTGCTTGATCTCGTTGATCCGCTTCTTGATGTCGTCCTTCTTGCCTGCGCCTTCCACGATCGTCGTGTTGTCCTTGTCGATCGTCACGCGCTTGGCGGTGCCGAGGTAGGTCAGCTGGGCATTCTCCAGCTTGAAGCCCTTCTCTTCGGAGATCACCGTTCCGCCGGTCAGGACCGCGACATCTTCGAGCATTGCTTTCCGCCGATCACCGAAGCCGGGGGCCTTCACCGCGCACACGCGCAGCGTGCCACGCAGCTTGTTGACCACCAACGTCGCCAACGCTTCGCCTTCGACTTCTTCGGCGATAATGAGCGTCGCCCGTCCGGATTGAGCAACCTTCTCCAGCATCGGGAGCATATCCTTCATCGCGCTGATCTTCTTGTCGTGGATCAGGATGTAGGGATCTTCCAAAACGGTCTCCATGCTCTCTGCATCCGTGACGAAGTAGGGGGAGAGGTAGCCGCGGTCGAACTGCATTCCCTCGACCACATCCAGCGTTGTCTCGGTTCCCTTTGCCTCCTCAACGGTGATGACGCCGTCTTTGCCAACCTTCTCCATGGCATCGGCGATCAGGTTACCGATGTTGCGATCGTTATTGGCGGAGATGGAGCCAACCTGGGCGATTTTCTCTTTGTCGTCGCCAATCGTTTTGCTGATCTCCTTCAAACCTTCCACGATCTTGGTTACCGCCAGATCGATGCCGCGCTTCAGATCCATCGGATTGGCGCCGGCCGTCACGTTCTTCAGGCCTTCACGGACGATCGCCTGGGCCAGGACGGTTGCGGTGGTGGTGCCATCACCGGCTACGTCGGAGGTCTTGGAAGCGACCTCGCGGACCATCTGGGCTCCCATGTTCTCGATGGGGTCGGTCAGTTCAACTTCTTTTGCAACGGTCACGCCGTCCTTGGTGATGGTCGGTGCGCCGAATTTTTTGTCAATGACGACGTTGCGTCCTTTCGGACCAAGCGTCACCCTCACCGCATCCGCAAGCTGGTCAACACCACGCTTGAGGGCGGATCGGGCATCCGTGTTGAAATTAATTAACTTCGCTGCCATAAGTGTATCTCCTTAACAATGAGTGTGCTTTGATGGTGCAAACCTTGGAAAAGATCGGGAGTCGAGCCGAAGACCGGACCCCGCGTCGCATTACTTCTTCGGCATCTGGGCAAAAATATCGCTTTCACGCATGATGAGGAGTTCTTCACCGTCAATCGTGACTTCCGTCCCCGAATACTTGCCGTACAGCACACGATCACCGACTTTGACTTCCATCGGAATGTGCTTTCCATCCTCGGAGTAGCGACCCGGTCCCGCTGCAATCACATCCCCCCATACCGGCTTTTCCTTTGCGGTATCGGGAACAATGATGCCTCCTTTGGTCTTCTCCTCAGCCTCTGACGGCTTTACGACGACACGGTCTGCCAATGGCTTGAGTGGTGTCATAGGTGTAACCTCCTTGTAAAGATTTATGATTGAATAACTTAGGTAGGTCCGGTATAATTCGTTAGCACTCTACCAGAAAGAGTGCTAATAATATAGCGATCCGAAAGTGAGATGTCAAGAGGGATTTTCTTAAGATGTGACCACGGATGGCACACCGACAAACACAGAGAAATCACACTATTCGCTCTTAGCTCTTCTGAGTGTTCATCCGTGCCTGCCCGCCGCAGCGCGCACCTGCGTGCCGAAGCACTTCGGTGCGTAGGCACGGCGATTCTACACGCAGGCGTGTGCCAGCGGCGGTAGGAAATGAATGCCTCTTCGCTTCAGAACGCTGAGAGCTTAGAGTTCTCTAAGATTGCAAACCTTGGATTATGAGGACGTATTCCCCACGGGTGGGTTTTTTGGAGAGTTCTTCGAGGACGAGCGTAGCGGGACCGCGGACGATCTCCTCGAACTTCTTGGTAAGTTCCCTTGCAACGACAACCTGTCGGTCGCCGAGGTATGCTGCAATCTCGCCAAGCGTTTTAAGAACGCGATGCGGAGACTCATAGAAGATGATAGTCCGGGTTTCGGTCCGGAGCGATTCAAGCCTGGTCTTCCTCCCTTTTTTCACCGGGAGGAAGCCTTCGAAGATGAATCGTTCCGTCGGAAGACCGCTGACGATAAGAGCAGAAATGAATGCTGAAGCTCCGGGAATGGGAATGATGGGGATGGATTGAGCGAGGGCTTCGCGGACAAGATAAAAGGCCGGATCGGAAATCCCGGGCGTCCCGGCATCGGAAACGATGGCTATTGACTCCCCCTTTAACAGTCGGTCGATGAGTTGGGGAGCGCGCTGCCGCTCGTTGTAGTTGAAGTAACTCACCATCGGCTTCACGATACTGTAATGGTCGAGCAGGATCTTCGTTTTGCGTGTGTCCTCAGCGGCAATGAGATCGACCGAGGAGAGTACCTTCACCGCCCGGTACGTCATGTCATCCAGGTTGCCAATGGGAGTAGCAACAAGATAGAGCGTGCCGGGAATTGTTTCAGGGGTCATGGCGCACAAATCTTTTTTTCCACTGATGGCACACGGATGGTCACGGACAAAGGCAGGTGGATCGATTTTCTCTTTA
>JBBEBV010000248.1:0-3264 GCA_040882165.1 Bacteroidota bacterium | reverse complement strand
TCCATCAATCAGTATTGTTGTCGACACGGATTTATCATACAGAAAAATATCATAAAAGTGAACAGAAAACAGTGAACAGTGAACAGTGGCTTGGTTAACGCATGTCAGTAAAAAGTGAAAAGTAATCGATGAACAATGGGCCACAGACAGTGAATGGTGAACGGTTGCGCCGCTTCAGGCCGGCTCCAGTGGCCTCACCACCATGATCCCGGTCTGGCGTTTGTTCCGGGCGAGGTACTCCGGCAGCGTCGATTCCGTAATCTCCACTTTCTTCCCGGCGAGCGGGGCATGCATGAAGGCCAACTGCCCCTCCTCCCGCACGGCAATGCCGGTGTGGGAAGTATCGAGTCCTTCGATATCGGTCGTAATGCCGATGATATCGCCGCTTTGCATCTTCGCGGCAATCGATCCCACCTTCTCCTTGGGAATGTAATAGGTCTCCCTGCTGCTGATCTCCCGCTCCTGGGCGGCAATGATCTTCCGAAACTCCCCGTTTTCCTTCAACTGCCGGTATGAATCAGGGTGCGTTGACATGAAATTCAGCGTCTTTTTCAGGGGAACCCCACCCAGTTCCTTCGTCACGTTCTTCCAGATTCCCTTCTTCTCGTTATCGAAGAAATAATCGGACGTATAATGAAGCCGGCTCGGATATCCCTTGATGACTCCCCCGCGGTACCGGATGAGCTGGAGCTGGTTCTTATACTCTTCAAAGGTCATTCTGTTCAGCTTGATACAGCGTGCAAGGACGAGAGCGTTTTCGTAGAACGAAACGCAATCCAATCCCCGCATGTTCACCACCAGCCGTTCCTCGCCGGTGACCTCCAGGGCGTTGGCGACGTACTGCGTGCCAAGAAAAGTTCTCCCAATTTCGACCACGGCCTCGTTGATCGGAAGACGCGCAAGGTTACGGGAAACGGCCAGTTCAAACTTCTTTGTGCAGAGAAGGAAATCTTCGTCCTCGGGGAACCACACAAATCCCCCCGGGCGGATCAGAGGCGTAAGGAGCATCGCCGCAGGGATGGTGCCGAGAAAATTGCGCCGGTTCATGGGATTGGTCCTTTCACAATTCAATCCCGACTCCCGCGCTGAGCAGGAAGCCGGAGTAGTTAAACGCAATGGTTGTTTCCTGCGGCGACGTGCTGTCGAAGCGCCGCACCGTTCCGTTCATCGCACCCATCTGGGCAAACTTGTATGAAACCTCGCCGCGCAGGAACCACGGCCCCGTCACAGGGATCGTCGCCCCCGTGCCGATGCCCACACCGAGTTTGCTTTTCTTATAGTTACCGTCGGAGTCAAATGTTTTGACAAAACTGGTCTGGCCGTCAATTTTGAAGTTCTTTTCGCCGTTCGCGACCGCTTGTGCACGCGCGAACGTCAGTGCAATGTTGAGTTCAATGTACCATTCGAAGCCGTACGCTTGTAGCTGAGGATAATAGACCAGGGCTCCGGCAACATCCGTCGCTCCCACCGAGCGCGTCAGGTGAAGGAACTCATCGGGGTGTTCGAAGCGGGTGGAGACTTCTTTTGAGAAATACTGGACCCGGAGCGAGGCACCGAACTCCCTGTCGAGCCGGTAGTGCAGTTTGGCGTTGAAAAACGGGGATCCACTGAGAAGGGGAAACGCACCGATGGGTATCCCGACCTCGTTGAACCCCTCGACATCGCTCCTGTTATCCTCATCGACCGCCGTCAGCTCCAGGGTGGCAAATCCCACGGATGCGGAGAAGGTCCACGTTCCTTCCTGGGCCGGGAGGGGTTGGAGGAGTCCCGTAAGAAGGATAACAACGGAGAATGCGGGGAGGAGCGCCCTGTCAATCATTCCCGACGACATTTTGCCGCGCATCATCAGAAAGGTGACTCGTCCGTCGGCTCGGGCGGGGGCATCAGTGAGCCCGCAAATGAGCGGGTGAGGTTTTCGAAACGGGCGTACTGCTTGATGAACGCCATGCGCGCCGTCCCGGTCGGGCCGTTCCGCTGCTTGCCGACGATGATCTCCGCTATCCCCTCCGTCGACTCATTGTTGTCGTCGCTCATGATATTGTACATTTCCGGACGATGAACGAAGAGGACCACGTCGGCATCCTGCTCGATCGCGCCGGATTCGCGCAAGTCCGCAAGGACAGGCCTCTTATCGCCCCGGGCTTCCACGGCACGGTTCAACTGTGACAAGGCGATCACCGGAATATTGATTTCCTTCGCCAACGCTTTCAGCGAGCGTGAAATCGTGGAGATCTCCTGCTCGCGGCTCTGGGCGTTCTTCGGTCCCTGCATCAGCTGAAGATAATCCACGACGATCATTCCGACATTGTGCTCGGCTTTGAGTCGGCGGGCTTTCGCGCGGATTTCCAGCACACTCAGCGCGGGCGTGTCGTCGATAAAGATTTTGGCTTTGTAGAGCTTGCCGACGCTTGTGCTGAGCTTGCGCCACTCGTCCTCCGGCAACCGTCCGGTGCGGACGCTGTGCGCATCCACACGCGCTTCCGCGCAGATCAGGCGCAGGACCAGTTGCTGGCTCGACATTTCCAGGCTGAAGAATCCGACAGGTACATCGTGGATGATCGATGCGTTGCGGGCCACCGACAGCACGAATGCCGTCTTTCCCTGGCTGGGGCGGCCGGCGACTATGATCAAATCCGATTTCTGGAATCCCCCCGTGTAATTATCCACCTCCGTGAACGCCGACGGAACCCCCGTCACGCCGCTGTGCTTCCCGTGGATGCTCTCAATCATCTCCATGGTGCTGTGCACGGCGGTGTTCATGGTGATAAAGCTTTTCTTCATCCGCTGTTCGGAGATCTGAAAGATCTTCTGCTCGGCTTCATCCAGCAGGTCGAGGGCATCCTCCGTCTCGTTGTAGGCCCGACTGATGACATCGGAGGAGGAGACGATCAGCTGACGCATCAGCGCTTTTTCCAGAACGATGTGCGCATGGTATTCGATGTTCGCGGAGGAGGTGACCTTGGTCGTCAACTCGGTCAGGTAATATTCCCCTCCCACTTTTTCCAGCTCCGCGCGCCGGCGCAATTCGTCGATCAGTGTTATAAGATCGACCGGTTCACTCCGTTCAAAGAGCGCGGTCATCGCTTCGAAGATCCGTTGGTGGGCCGGTTTGTAGAAACACGACTCATCCAGGATCTCGATCGCCTTCGCGAGGGCCCCTTTTTCCAGCAACATGGCCCCGAGCACGGCCATCTCCACGTCAACCGCCTGGGGCGGGACGCGGCCTTCCGTCGGGGGTTGCCCCGATGAGCCGAGATCGAATAT
>JBBEBV010000247.1:0-21412 GCA_040882165.1 Bacteroidota bacterium | reverse complement strand
GCACTCTCCGAAGATGCTCCGACATCTCTACAGAAGCGTATAACTCAATCCAATTGCCAGAGTCTCTTTCACCTGGGTACGAGGTGTTATCTGCTTCTCATTGATAAATTGGACGTTGAGGTTCACAACGTTCACCTTCTCGATCTCCGCCGTCCCGGGGTCATCGCTGTAGGCCACAAACACCGATGTTATGATCTCCCGCAGCGCCACGCCGAGGCGGGTTTTGATTTCATACGTAAGAACCGATTGAGATGTTTATTGCTGGAGGGCGCTGCAGTACCCGCATCGCTTTGCCTTGATCGGAATGGCCATGGCACACTCAGGACAGTCCTTGGTGGCGGGCGCAGGCACGGGGGCCTCCTGTTTCCTGCTCAGGCGATTAATACCCCTTTCTTGAATTCGTTCAACATGGTGAGCTCCTTCTCCTGGTAGTGTGTACGTTCCCCGTCATGCACCGGGCAGCCCTGGGGATGTGTCAGGCGAGGATGGGGATAAGAATCTCCTGCATCGGGGAACCGGTCACGATCACCTCTCCCGATGTGGAGATCACAACATCGATCTCGCTCCTGATCCCGAACTTCCCCGGCAGGTAAATCCCGGGCTCTATTGAGAAAGAAGTGGCGGGAATGAGTTTCCTTTCGTCGCGCGTTTCCAGGTTATCCATGTTGGCGCCGTTCCCATGAATTTCCTCCCCAATGGAATGTCCCGTACGATGGATGAAATACTCGCCATACCCTTTCTCCGAAATAAACCGCCGTGCGGCGTCATCCACCTGATAGCCGCAGATCTCCTTCTTATCGGCAAACGCACTCCTCACCAAGTTCAGAGCGGCGTCCCTCCCCCCTCTCACCACCTCGAACACCTTTCTGTACTCCTCCGGCACCGTTTCCCCGACGTATCCCGTCCAGGTAATGTCTGCATAGACCGAGCGTGGTTTGTCCGTTTTCGCCCAGAGGTCGATGAGGACAAAATCTCCCTTGCGAACGGGACTATGGATTTCTTTCGTCGGTTCGTAGTGGGGATTGGCGCTGTTGGCATTGACAGAACAGTTCGGGTCGCTCTGGGTGACAATCCCCCGCCTTCGGAATTCGGAAAGCATGAACTGCTGCACATCATACTCCGTCGTGTCCGTTCCCGCGTTGATCCTTTGCTTGATGAATCCGAACGTCAGGTCGACGATCTGCCGAAGGTGTGTCGCCGTTCTTTCGTTATCCTTCATTTGCTCATGATCCCATCGAGCTTCGAAGTACTGCACGAGGTTCGCCGAGGAAACGATATTCACACCGGTTCCCCGGATCAGCTCCACCGTTCCGGCATCCACGTTGGAGACGTATGGAATCGCGTTGCGGGGAGAATACTCCATGGCAACCGAAGACATGCCGGCCAACAACCATGCGAGCCCCTCCTCGAGGGACTGCCAGCTCAGGTACACCTTCCGTTCCCCCGGGAGATGATCCAGGTTATACTGTTCGATATTGTGAACAAGTTTGCGGGGGATTCCTTTCGCCGGGATCAAATAATAGTAACGCCGCGTCTGGGTCAGGTGTGAGGGGAGGTCGAGGATGCGCGTGGCAAAGACGTTCGATCCCCTGAAATTATAGAACAGCCATCCCTCGATCTTTTCCTGCCGCAAAGTTTCCTGGATACGATCAATGAGTTTTCGGACATCGTGGGGCATGAGATTCTCCTTCGTTCGAAATAGTCCTCAGGAATTCGTCCCCCTGCTCCGACGGGGTGGGGCACTTGTTGCCGCCATCGGTGGACCGGGTCGATCCAATAACATCAAAAATCCAGAAATAAAAAAGCCCACGATTTGTATCGTGGGCTTCGTGTTGCGAATCCGGGAACTCACTTTGGCACCGGTTCAAGCTCGCGTGGTTCCTTGGTCCGGGCGTAGGCGGGCTGCGACTTTCGTCGTCGGCGGTACTTCGTTTCCACCACTTGCTGGGGCGCAGCGGGCTCCTCCTGGACATCGGGGTATGTGTAGATTTCGTATTTGAAGTTGCGCAGGATGATATCGTTCCCATTCCTGCCAAGGACATACTGCGGAAGCAGGGGGATCTTCCCTCCTCCTCCCGGTGCATCGATGACATAGGTGGGAACGGCAAGACCGGACGTATGGCCGCGCAGCTTGTCCATGATTTCCAGTCCTTTCCGGACGGGGGTCCGGAAATGGTTGGTCCCCCTGGTAAGGTCGGCCTGATAAATATAGTAGGGCCGCACACGCATCTTCAGGAGCTTGCGGTGCAACTCGAGCATGACATCCGCGTCGTCGTTGACCCCCTTCATCAACACCGCCTGGTTGCCCACGGGGCATCCTGCGTCGGCAAGCATGGCGCAGGCCTTCTCGGCTTCCGGCGTACATTCCCATGGATGGTTGAAATGCGTGTTCACGTAAATCGGGTGGTATTTCTTGATCATCTTGCACAGCTTCGGGGTGATGCGCTGCGGCAGCACGCAGGGCATCTTGGTACCGAGCCGGATGATCTCCACATGGGGGATCTCCCGCAGGGAGGAGAGAATACGCTCCAGCACATAGTCGGTCACCATGAGCGGATCGCCGCCGGAGAGGACCACATCCCGCACCTCCGGATGGGCTGCAATGTAATCGACCCCGTCCTGAATCCATTTAGAATTGATCTTGGTCGAATCGCTGACCTTCCGTTTCCGCGTGCAGAACCGGCAATACATGGAACACTGGCTTGTCACCAGAAACAGCACACGATCCGGGTACCGGTGCGTGATACTCGGAACAGGGCTGTCCGCCTCCTCGTTGAGAGGGTCATCCGAAGCGTTTTGATCTTCCAACTCGATAGCATCAGGGATGCACTGAAGCCAGATCGGGTCGCCGGGGTAGCGGATCAGGCTCAGGTAATACGGGTTCACCCGGATGTGGAAGAGCTTGTTCAGCTTATCGGCAAGTTCCCTGTCGAAGCCGAAGCGTTCGACGAGATCCTTGCCGCTATCAACACTCTGCCGCAACATTTCTTGCCAGAGTTCCATACAGGTTCTTTGAACCTCCTATAAGTGTTTGGTATACACCACGAGGTCGTCGCCCGGAGAGTAATAATCCCTGATCCGGGAGGCCTCGATGTAGTGATTGTGAAGATAGAACGCTCGTGTTTTTTCGTACTTCGGTTGTGAAGAGGTCTCCGCCACGATCAGTGTCCCTCCCCGGGAGACGATATATTCCTCACAATGCCGGTTCAGCTCCCGGCCGATCCCCTTCCCATGCATCGCCGGATCGACGGCGATCCAGTACAGGTCGAACGTGCTGCAGGTCATCGGCGTCGGTCCGATACAGTAATACCCCCGCACGAAGTTCGCCTCGTCCACAGAGGTCGCCATGATGTAATCTTTCTGATCCGGCTCCCCGGCAACGATCTCCATCAATTCAACAGCGACAACGATTTCTTCTTCTTTGAAGACATCCGTTGCGCGAAGAATATCACGCAACGGCTGGATGTCCTCTTTCACAAACGGACGAATGGACATACAAGGAGCTCAGGGCGTCCTTTCCAGTGCGTACTCGACGATCTTGTTGATGATTTGATCGAACGAACATCCATGAACCCACGCGGATCGGGCGAACCCTGCATCGTCACTGATATCGGGGTTCGGGTTCACTTCGATGACAAACAGGGTATTGTTCTTGTCGAGCCGCATATCGACGCGCGCATAATCCCTGCATCCCATCATCCTGAACGCCTTCAGCGCGACCTCCCGCGCTTCCTTTTCAATTTCCGGCGGCAGGATCGCCGGACACACACCGACCGTTCCCTTGTACTCGTCCGTTCCCTGCATCCACTTTGCATTATAGGTGACGATCTTCGGGAGGTGGGCCGGGAGCCCGGAGAAATCGATCTCCGAGATCGGGAGGACCATCGGTCGCTTGTTCCCAATGATGGCGACATTGATCTCGCGACCGTTCACATATTCCTCCGCGATGGCGGGCTGATCGTAGTTTTGGTAGACGTGGCGAACCCTCTTCTTCAAGCCCGAGATGCTGTCCACAATCGAGCCGTTCTCAATCCCCACACTGGCGTCTTCGTTCGCCGGCTTGACAATGACGGGGAAACTCAGCTCAAGCGATTCTTCGTGCACTTCCGTGGGTGAGTTGAAGACCTGGAATTTTGGCGTCCGGATTTTGTAGAAACTCAGGATCTGCTTCGTCCGGACCTTGTTCTGGCAATTGCCAAGGGCAAAAGCTCCCGCTCCCGTGTAGGGGACGCCCATGAGCTCATAGATCCCGGCTACATGCATCTCATGAATCGACTCGTCCCCCACCGACTCACACAGGTTGAAAATGAGGTCGGGTTGTTTTTCCTCAATAAAGGAGATCAATCGCTTGACGTCGCCGTTCATATTAAAGAGGGAGGTCTTGTATCCGTTCTTCCGCAACGCTTCGCAGACATGCTCACGTTCCTCCAAAACCCCCACTTCCGAGAGATCGACCGAACCTGCCGGTGATGCCGCGAGCACCTGCGACCGGGTTGCGACCGCTTCGATCATGCCGGTTTCGGAAATGAATTTTCGTCCGGCGGCGGTTGCGACAGTCGGCTCGTTGAACACAACGGCAACGTGGACCTTCTTTGCCATACACCTCCCAAATGGTAGAGGAAAAAAAAAACGGCTCCAGCCATGGAACCGACGTGCGTTAGATCAGCCCGGTGCGCACGCATGCTGCGTCGAGCACCGCATTCAGCATTGCATGGTACGGCAACCCGCCGTGCCGCGCCGCCATCGGGAACGCCGAGTGATCATCGGGGTTCGGGAGGATGCCGGGAAGTGGGTTCAACTCAATAATGTTAGGATTGCCAAATTCATCGAGGCGCACATCGATCCGGCACCAATCGCGGCATCGGAGTGCCTGGAACGCCTGTAGACAGACCCTTTTGATGCGCTGATCGAGTTCCGCGTCGATCGCTGCCGGACATTGATACATTTCAATCGGATGGTCGCTCTGATCCCACATCCATTTCGCTTCGTACGAGTAGATCGGGTTCGCCCCCTCGGGCAACCGATCCAGAAGGATCTCGATGACCGGAAGCACACGGAGCGTCGGGCCGTTCCCCAACAAAGCCACGGTGAACTCCCGCCCCGAAAGAAACCGCTCGACAAGAGCCGGCTCGTCATAGTCGGTGAGAACGCGGCCGACCTGTGTACGAAGTTCCTCGCGTGTACGGACGATAGAAGAATTGAGAACCCCTTTGCTCGAACCTTCGTGCAATGGTTTCACAATGCATGGAAGCGGGATGACAAAATCCCGGAGCTGGTCAAGTGATGTCAGAACCTGGAAGGCAGGGGTAGGAATGTGGTAATAGGAGAGAATCTCTTTCGCGCGTGACTTGTCGAGGCAGATGCCGAGTGTGACCGGATCGGATCCTGTATACGGGATGCCAAGCATCTCCAGGATTGCCGGTATTTGCGCCTCACGTGAAGCGCCTCTCAAGCCTTCGGCAATATTGAAGACAATTTCTGGTTGAACCTGAAGTACCTTCTGGAATGCCTCCTCGTTCGCCTCGATCATCGTCACGACATGCCGCTCTTCCAGAGCTGCCTTAACGGCGAGAATCGTATCTTCGGTATCCCATTCTGCGTATGTGTCGGGTTTCGTCTGTTGAAGCTTCGTCCCGGTTCGTGTCGCTATCTCCCCCTCGTCCTCGTCTCCTCGTGCATCCCGAGTCGAAACTTCGTCCACAATTTCCTTCTTCATGTTATAGACGAGCGCGACATGCAATCGCTTTACCAAGCAGTCTGTTCAACCTTTCTGTTGTGGAGAGGATGATCAAGATTCAATGAACAAGAAGCGTTAAACGTTGATACAAATATAATGTTTTATAACTTGTTGTCAAGTGTTTCCACACTTTTTCGCGCGTTCATGACCTCCGATCACCATGACCGCGCGCGTACGCGGAGCGATCGAGGACGACCATGATGCGCGACGCATGGTATGAAATCGGGTACCGATCCTCCAACCATGATCATGAAGAGTGTGGAGAGAGATACCGCGCGGTGGATGAGGGAGCGGGAGAGGAGGAAGAGCGAACGACCGCGTCACCCATGGGGAGGTGACCGACCGGGAAGACGAGAGGGGAGGACGACTCACCGCGGGGGGGAAATCATCGAATTGTTCAACAGGAGATTGACTTATTGCCCGGGATCGCCACCAGGATTCTCCTTCCCCGGGCGATCACAAGCTCCTCCCAGGGACGGCACCCCCCGTTTACCCGACATCCCCCAGCCGAAGGGCTTCCTTATACTCTTTCTCAAAGTGATTCCGGATCGGAGCGTGAGCCTGATCCCGCAGATCCGGGTCTTTGGCGACCAGGGCAAAGGCCTCCGAGCGCGCCTGCGCCATGAGGTCTTTATCGGTTACCAGGTCGGCGATCTTGAACTGCGGCAGGCCGCTCTGGCGCGTCCCAAAGAATTCGCCGGGACCGCGTAGCTCCAGATCGACTTCGGCGATCCTGAAACCGTCGGTGGTCTCCACCATCGTCTCCAGGCGCAGGGAGGCATCGTGCCGCTCCTGCTGAAGCTCCCGCACACCCTTCCCCTTCCGATGTGCATCGAACCATCCGTAATCGGCAATGAGGATGCAATACGACTGATCGGCACCGCGTCCGACACGGCCCCTCAACTGATGGAGCTGCGAAAGGCCGAACCGCTCTGCATTCTCAATGATCATGATGGTTGCATTCGGGATATCGATACCGACCTCGATCACCGTGGTCGCCACGAGAATCTGAATCTGGCCGGCCTGGAACTGCAGCATCACGGCGTCTTTCTCATCGGACTTCATTCTACCGTGCAGTAACCCGAGTTGGAAGCCGGGAAAGACCTCCTTCTGAAGGCGTTTGAATTCCGCTGTCGCCGCCTTGAGATCGACTTTCTCCGATTCCTCGATAAGCGGAAAAACGACGTACGCCTGCCTTCCCCGTGCTACTTCCTCCCGGACAAAATGGTATACCCTCTCCGTTTGGTTCTCCGCCCTCACGGCGGTTTTGATCGGTTTGCGATGCGCCGGAAGCTCATCGATCACCGACACATCGAGATCGCCGTAGAGTGTGAGCGCGAGTGTCCGCGGAATCGGCGTCGCCGTCATCACGAGCACATCCGGGCGATACCCCTTTCCGCGCAGCGTCGCCCGTTGCATCACGCCGAAGCGATGCTGTTCATCGATCACCACAAGCCCGAGCCGCTCGAATCCTACACTCTCTTCAATCACCGCGTGCGTCCCGACCGTGATGTTTGCGCGGCCGCTTCGGATATCCTCCAAGACATCCTCCCGGAGTTTCTTTCGTTGTCCTCCCACGAGCAAGCGGACGTTGACCGGCAAATCCTTCAGGTACGCGGTCAGCGTGCGATAGTGCTGATCGGCAAGAATTTCGGTAGGGGCCATCATCGCAACCTGGTAACCACTCTCCACTGCCATCAGCATGGCGAGGAGCGACACAATCGTCTTCCCGCTCCCTACATCCCCCTGGAGCAGGCGGTTCATCGACTTCGACGATTTCATATCCTCCACGATTTCGCGTATCACTTTCCGCTGTGCTTTCGTAAGCGTGTAGGGAAGTGTCCCGGTAAGCCGACGGGCAAGCCCTCCCCCGGCCGAAAACGCAATCCCGTTTCCTTCGCCGCCGAATGCGCGTTTCCTGTATGCCAGCATAAGTTGGAGAAAGAAAAGTTCGTCAAACTTCAAGCGCCTGCGGGCCGCCTCAAGGTTCGCGGAGTTCGCGGGGAAGTGTACCTGAGCGAGTGCGAACCCCCTCTCCTTGAGATCGTGACGCAGCAGGATGTCGCGGGAAAGAGTCTCCTCCACTCCCCGAAGATGTGTTTGAAGCGCGTTCCGTATGATGCGCCGGAAACCACGGCTATCAAGTCCGACTTTGGCCAGCTCCGCGTTGGAGCGATACTTGGGGATGATCGCCCCCGTGTTGAACATCGCCCCCCAATCCGGCTCATCCTCCTCCGTCGCGCCCTTCAACCGATCGAATTCCGGATGGATGAATTGTACACGGCGCAGCTTATCCACCTCTGGGTAAGCGGAAACGGCGAGCAATTCTCCCACCTCGAAGGCATCCTTGTACCATTGGACCCCTTCAAACCACACGCACGTGAGAAAGTCACTTTCATCCTTAATCGTGAGGAAGAACATCAGTCGGTTGGTCCGGCGGGCGCGGCGAATCTCCTGCCGGAACACTTCACCAATGACCGTGACAGGCTTGTCGGTGTTGAGGTGTTTCTTCAGGTCGCCAATCGGGAGGATGCGGCTCCGATCGAGGTAGTCAAACGGAAAATAGGTGAGAAGGTCCCGAATGGTGCGAATGCCGAATTCGGGAAGGACGGACGCGCGTTTCGGACCGATCCCTTTGACGTACTGCAACGGCGATTCCGTGCGGGCAGAAGATTGTTTCGGGGGTGAAGTTCGGTTCACGCATTCACTCAGGTGGTTGCGTGAATATATGATTTTTTCCTGAACCTTGCGAAGGCATGTCGGACAGACGGGACCGCCTCACGTTCCCCCCTTTGTCTTCTTCCCCGAATGGATGAAGGGATCAGGCGATCTTCAACTTCTTCATCTCCCACGCACGCACCCGTTTATCCGCCGCCGCGGCTGCAAGCCATTTCCCGTCCGGGGAGAACTTCACCGAATAGACTCCCTGCGCTTTCACCGGCAGGCTCCCGATGAACGACCCGTCGGTAAAGGATACCAGGTCGACGCCGTTCGGCTTGGTTACCGCGAGGACCTTTCCGTTGGGAGAGAGGGTAATCCCCATCATCCCCTTCCCTTGTGTTTGAATCGTTCGGACGACTTTTCGGTCCTTCACGCTCCTGACGATCACCGTCCCGTGATAATCAGCAGTCACAAGATGCCGGTTATCCCCTGAAAGCATCACCGCCATCACGGCAGTCTTGTGCCCGGAGAGTTCATCGACTTTTTCTCCGGAAGCGGTCGACCAGACGAAGACCGAGTTTCCCAACCCACCGGAGAACAGCAGCTTCCCATCCGGCGAAAAGGCGACGGGCCCATTGTTTTTCGGATAACCCTTCATCGCGACAATCTCTTCACACGAGGGGAGCGACCAGAGACGGATGCTGGGACCGTATGATGCGGTGGCAAGCGCATCCCCACTGGGGGAGAACCGGACCGACATGACCGGTTTCTTATGAGCGGCGATGCTCGTCAGCAGCTTGCCGGAGGGATAGGACCAGAGTTTGAGCGTGGTGTCAGTTGAAACCGAGGCAAGCGTCTTGCCATCGGGGGAAAACGAAAGGGCGTTCACACTGTTGGTGTGGCCATTGAACGCCCGAATGTTCTTCCACCCCCCGACGCTCCAGAGGAACAGTTCACCGCTGAAGCCTGCAGAGAGAAGGTTTTTGCTGTCGGGCGAAAACAGGACGCACATCACGTGGCCGGAGTGTCCCTCGAGAACGACCGGTTCTGTCAATGTCATTCCTTGGTTCCCCCCCTTTTTTGATCATTACGGTTGCGCCGCAGAAGAAGCGTGATGATCAGCGCGATCACCACTCCCATGACAAGAGTGCTGAGAAACTGGAAAACGACCTGGAAGGTGTCGCTCATCATCATCTGATATCCCTCCATCTTTGCAGCGATCTCCGCCTCGCCTTTTCCTGCCTGCTGGAGTTTGTTGCGCTGCCACTCCATCGCCGTTTCCATCCAGCCCGGATTGATGAGTTTGTTGTACACCTGGAAGAAAACCGTGATGACAACGGCGCTCAGGAGAGACATCATGCCCCCTGCTTTCAATCCCTGCCCGATGGTCAAGCTCCCTCCGTACCGCGTATCACGCAATTCCTTGAGAGCAAGATAGAAGACCACCACGGCTTCATAACCCTTTCCTTGTTTTGATTCGATGAAATTATGTGCTGCCCCTTTCTCCAGGGAACAGCTGTTATCGGGATCCGCTCATCACCCCGCCGATACCCGGACACGAGGTTGTTTCTTCATAATGCCGCCGAGGACCAGAGAAAAGAGCAGGCCCAGCACAAATGTCTCGCCAAGATAAAAAACAACCTGCGCCTGAAGAGTACTCCACGATTTTGCCTGCTCGCGCAACGCCTCGATGGCGGCCTCGGTGGCGCCGGACTCCCTCATCCCTGCGATGACAAACTGAACGTAGTCGTTCATAAATCCAGGATTAATATACTCGAGGTACACGATCTCGTATATCGTCACGATGACCCCGGCCACGAGGGAGATGACGAGTCCGGTTTGCAGGATCTTCCCGTAACTGATCGCGCCCCCCAACTGTTGATCTCTAACGTTCTTCACGCCAAGGAACACTCCAAGGAACAAGATAACATACCGGAGATAACCGGCATATTGACCGATGCTGAGATAGCGACCGTGGAGCCCGACCGCGAACTCCAGTGTGGCGTAGAGGCTTATCAGCATACCGCTGGCGAGTCCATACAAAAGAAGTGACCGGAAGAACGGGGTCATAGAAGCACCTTTGAATGTATGATTGAATAAAATATTGACGGTGTAAAAATACGGTGAGAAAGCCCGTTTGACATCACCCAAAAGTATGAATTTGGACTTCTCGGGGAGTGAATCATGCCAAAGTATGACACAGAGGAGAAGGATTTCCGGGCCCCCGGGGAACATTTTCCGGCAATTCCGGCCAGGAAGAGACAAGGCTCTCAATCAAAGAAGTTTCAACTGGCGGGCCTTCTCAAGCGCCTGCGTGCGCCTTTTGACACCAAGCTTGCCGTAAATATTGTTCGTGTGGGTTTTGAGGATGGGTTTGAGCATAAGCCGGTTTTTACGTTTGCAGGAGGAGTCTTGCCGCCTCCCAAGCCACGATTCCACCGACGAGGTCTATTCGTCCCCGATTAGGTCGGAAGCAAGGGTACGATCACGAGGAAAGTATTGATGAAGAACCCACCGGGTCCGCCTTCCGTCGTTCCAAGCCTCGATCAACAGTTTTACGACCTTCCACCTACTTCTGGCTCGACCGATCGTACACTACTTTTCCACCGAGGATCGTCATCGCCACTTCCACCTTCTCTATCTTCACCGGGTCGATCGACAAAATATCCTCTTCCAACACCACGAAATCGGCCAGTTTGCCTACCGTAATGGACCCTTTCTCGTTCTCTTCGAATGCCGCGTAGGCATTATTGATCGTATAGGCTTCGATCGCGTCCTTGACGCTGATCTTTTGTTCGGGGAACCATCCCTGCGGGGTTGCACCGTCGATGGTCCGACGCGTAACGGCTGCATAGATGCCGAGAAGCGGATTCAACGGGGCAACGGTCCAATCGCTGCCAAAACACATTTTCACTCCACTGTCCAGGAATGTGCGAAACGCATACGTGGTTTTGCAGCGTTCGTACCCGATGCGTTTTTCCGCCCATCGGCCGTCGTCGATGGCGTGATAGGGTTGTACAGAGGCAATGACGCCCAGTTGCGCGAATCGTTTAAAATCTTTCGGGTGAATATGCTGGGCGTGTTCGATACGGAATCGGCGGTCCCATACCGGGTTTTCTTTGATCGCTTTTGCGAAGACGTCAAGGAGGAGACTGTTCGCGCTGTCACCGATTGCATGGATGGAAAGCTGCAGGCCGGCCTTATCGGCACCTATCGCCCATTCTTCGAACCTGCCGTCGCTCACGATATCCATCGCAAGTCCTCGCGTGCCGGGATCTGAAGTAAAAGGCTCGAAAAAGAGGGCGGTGGAGGAGCCAAGCGATCCGTCCATAAAACTCTTCAGCGACCCGATCCGGATCCACTCATCGCCAAAGGGGACCTTTACTCCCGTATTTGCCAGATTTTGCCATTGGTACAACGGAAGACGGGAATAGAACCGCGCCGTCAATTCGCCCTTCGCTTTCAGAATCTGGTAGACTCGCAGATCCGGGCCCGAGGAGATGTCCTGAATACTGGTGAGTCCAAACCGCCGCGCTTCGGCCAGGGCGAGTCGGGCCGCCTCTATCATTTCCTGCTCGCTGGCATCCGGGATATGCCGGTACACCAGTCCCATCGCCTCGTCCTTCAACACTCCGGTCGGTTCTCCCGTCCGCGGATCTTTCACAATTGTTCCACCGGGGGGATCCGGAGTTTGTCCGGTGATCCCGGCCAATTTGAGCACATACGAATTCGCCAGGGCCATATGCCCGTCATAACGGTTGACAAACACCGGGGTTGTCAGTGTATGCTTGTCGATCAGCTCTTTTGTCGGCAGGTTGGACCCGGGCCAGTTGTCATGATCCCAATCGCCGCCGGTAATCCAACGCGAGGGATAGCGGTCCGAGCGTTCCTTAATAAGCCGTGCAAATTCACCCTCATTCTTTGAAGTACGCAAATCAACGCTCTGCAATTGAAATCCACCGCTCATGAAATGAGTGTGGTTGTCGATCAATCCCGGGAGCATGCGCTTTCCTTGTAAATCAATCACTTGCGTCCCAGACCCAATGTGTTTCTTCACCTCGCCACTCGATCCTACTGCAATGATCCTCCCACCCGAGACTGCAACCGCCTCAGCGGTTGGCGTTTCTTGATTCACGGTCCAAATCTTGCCGTTTGTGAACACAACATCTGCGAGCTTGTGTTGACCATGAAGAGTCAAGGGTGCAATTACCAGGAACAGGATTACAAGGTTTTTGATCATAAAACCACCTTCGATTCTTGAAAAGGGGAACGGTTGATAGGACGTTGAACGGCTGAGCGAAGATACCCAATGCGGTTGTGAAATTCAAATGCATCAATTGTTGAAAAACTTATGTTGACTTTCGTGGCCGGAGTTGATATTTTGGAAGCCCACTCCTGTCCACTATGAGGTTGCCATGACCAAAGCGTTGCTGCGATATCGACTTCTTCCCTGCGCCATCCTGGTTGCCGGGCTGATGCTGACGGAAAACCTCTACGGTCAGCGTAGGCCGGCCATGCAATCCCCCAGTAATCATGTCATAGGGTCCGCCGCGACGGAAAAAGATACCGTCAAGAAAGGGGAGTCGTACGTTGTGAACGATGTTGCCAAGAAGGTGGATAGCCTGCAACTGGTTCTCGTGTATAACTCGGACCTGGTGCGAAATGATATCAACAACAAGTTGATCTGGATTTATATCCTCCTCGGCGGGATGGTCGTCTCGAATGTCATGATGTACGCCGCATTCAACCAGATCAGGAAACAATCCCAGGAGGCGGAAGACGGACTGAAGATCCAGCTCTCGGAGCTTCAGGGCAAAACGTCTGCGATCGCGAAGAGTTTGGAGGCAGCCGAGTCTGCCGCCGGACCAAAACCTCCCAGGAAACCATCCCGGACCCGGCCGAGGTCGGGCAAAAGGTCGTAAAGAACAAACCCCGCCCAAGGCGGGGTTTTTTTTATCTACATTCTCCTGGATCACGGTCAACCACCCCCTTCTTGGGCAGACTTCTCGGAATAGGTCATTCGACCGGGGGATACTTTTGGGCCGTGAGCATGTAAGCGGAGAATCCAAGGAATCCCGCCACGAGAATGGCGGCGGTAATCTGGTCGTTGGAGGTCGGACCCATCCGCGGCGCACCCGGCGCCCGGGGAAGCCTGTCCGGCAAGGGCTCGAGGGACCAGGGAATTCTTCTGACAGAATCGACTGCGAAGGTAAACCGATACAATTTCTCCTCCCGGCCGAACTCCATCGGCAGCACAATATCCACGACGCTCCTCACCAGGTTCAAAATCGAATCACGCCGCGAGGGGGAATTGAAGTCCGTGGTGGGGAGCAGGTCCAGTTCACGCCAGCGATTCCCCTCGAAATACATATTGTTCACGCGCGTCAGAGCTTCGCGGGAAAATCCCCGGGGAGGGATCAGAGGACTGGACTCTGGTGCAGAGGTTGCATCCTGACGGTCGTCACGGATTCGGGCGCCGCTGGTTCGCCCGCCAATTCCGATCGTCGCGCCTGTCCACCGGACGTGGAGGTCGACCGGAGATATATTTTGAATCTGCACACCGACCGCGGCATCATCGAACCGGAACCGGATGCTGAGCCGTTCATCCCGAAAGGAGAGAGTGTCGTTCGGAACCGGACTCACCATGGAGTAGGAATAGCGGTATTTGTTTCCGTAGGTTGATTCGAGCCTTGCAGCAGCACTGCATCCTGCCAGAACTGCCGCCGCAACGACGCACGCAACGAGGACTTCCGTCGAATACGCCCTCAACGGAACAACTGGACCGTGGTACTTTGTGAAGATACGATGGCTCATGGCTGTGCCTGCCGGGAATTGGTCAATCGGATGATTCCCCGGTCAGTTCTTTTGCCGCTTTGACAAAATCCCGAAACAGCGGGTGCGGGTTAATGGCCCGTGATTTCAATTCGGGGTGAAACTGTCCCGCCACAAACCACCGATGGCTCGGCAACTCAATAATTTCCACCAGCCGGTTGTCGGGCGAAACCCCGCTCAAGACCATCCCCTTCGATTCAAGCCTTCCGCGGAATTTGTTGTTGACCTCGAACCGATGGCGATGGCGTTCGAAAATCAATTCCTTCCCGTATGCGGCGTGAGCCACGGACCCTTTCGTCAGGACGCAGGGATAGGCGCCGAGCCGCATGGTCCCTCCCATGTTCTTCACGTTTTTTTGATCAACCATGAGATCGATCACGTTGTTTTTTGTTTTCTTGAACTCGGTGCTGTTTGCACCGGCCAATCCACAGACGTTGCGGGCGAACTCAATCACCGCGCACTGCAGGCCCAGGCAAATACCGAGGAAGGGGATGTTGTGTTCGCGGACATACTGAATCGCGAGGATTTTTCCCTCGACCCCCCGTTCTCCAAAGCCACCGGGGATCAGCAGGCCGGCTTTATCCCGCAGGTACCGGGCCGCTCCATGGTGCTGGATATCTTCCGCCTTGATCCATTCAATATCGACCGCCACATCATTCTCCGCACCGGCATGAACGAATGACTCGTTGATGCTCTTGTAGGCGTCCAGGAGGTCCGTGTACTTGCCGCAGACGGCGATCTTCACCCGGCCTTTCGGATGCTTGACCCGTTCGACAAAATTCGTCCAGCGTTTCAGGTCCGGTTTTTTCCGTTTCAGGTTTAGTTTCTCGATGACGATTTGGGCGAGCCGTTCCTTTTCAAAAACCAGAGGCACTTCATAGATCGATGCAACGTCGCGACCCTCCACGACGGATCGGGTCTCGACGTTGCAGAACAGGGCAATTTTGTCGCGCAGGTCCCTCGTCAGATGCTTTTCGGAGCGGCAGATCAGTATGTCGGGCTGAAGCCCGATTTCGAGCAGCGTCTTGACACTGTGCTGGGTCGGTTTCGTTTTCAATTCCCCCGCAGAGCGGATGTAGGGGACAAGCGTGACATGGATATTGATGGCATTATGATGACCGACCGTCAACGTGAACTGGCGAATCGCTTCCAGGAACGGGAGACTCTCGATGTCACCGACCGTCCCTCCCACTTCGACGATCACCACGTCGTACTTCCCCGTGGAGGCAAGCACCGCCATGCGGCGTTTGATCTCATCCGTGATATGCGGGATCACCTGCACCGTGGCCCCCAGGTAGTCCCCGCGACGTTCCTTGGTAATCACTTCATAGTACACCTGACCCGTCGTGGCATTGTTCTGACGGGTCATGTTGACGTCGAGGAATCGCTCGTAGTGACCGAGGTCGAGATCCGTTTCCGCTCCATCATCGGTCACGTACACCTCCCCATGCTGGAAGGGATTCATTGTTCCCGGATCGACATTAATATACGGATCGAACTTCTGAATCGTCACGTGCAGGCCGCGCGACTTCAAAAGCAATCCGAGTGATGCCGCCGAAATTCCTTTGCCCAGCGATGAAACAACGCCGCCGGTAATAAAAACAAATTTAACTTTCTTCCTGGCCATTGGTTCCTTGCTCTTCTTCAAACAGCTGTTGATGAATGGGGTTCAAAGACATCCCACTAAGATTTTTCCTGTTGCCGTATCAACATCATAACCCGCTCGGCATCCTCCCGAGTATCGACCGGCGTGCTGTCGTATTGCGTGAATCCGACCTTGATCGTATACCCGCTTTCGAGGATGCGCAATTGTTCCAGTTTTTCTGACCGTTCAAGATCCCCCTCCGGCAGGTCAGAAAACCGGCTGAGGAATTCCCTTCGAAAGACATAGAGGCCGATATGCTTATAAAACGTGTGGTGCTTGAGCCAATCGAGGGGATTGTTGCTGTCGCGGATCCACGGGATGACCGAGCGCGAAAAATACAAGGCATGCCCCTGCCTGTCCAGAACGACCTTCACAACACCCGGGTTGATCAGCTCCGATTCCGAGGTGATCGTTTTGACGAGGGTCCCGACATCTGCCCCGGGGTCCTCGAGGACGACCCGCACCGCCTCGTCGATCATCATCGGGGCGAGGAGAGGCTCATCCCCCTGAATGTTGACAAAGATTTCCCCCTCTTCCCGTTGCGCCACAGCAGCCACCCGATCGCTCCCGCTCCTGATTTCCGGTGAAGTCATCACGACATCCCCACCGAAAGCCTTAACGACCTTTTCGATGCGGTGGTCGTCGGTCGCCACAACGACGCGGTGAAGCAATGTCGCCTTCTTCGCCTGTTCATAGACGCGAAGGATCATGGGCTTCCCAAGCAAATCCAGGAGCGGCTTTGCCGGAAGGCGCTGTGAGGCATACCGGGCGGGGATGACGCCGATGACCTTGGTGGTTTCCATAGGGTTTGGGACTCGTGCCGGCTGCTAACATGAACCGAAAGCTTATTCGGAAATTACTTTCGGGACTTTAAAGAAACGTTCCGACTTCGAGGGAGCGTTGCGTAAAGCTTCCTCTGCACTCAATCCCTCGACTACTTCGTCGTCACGGAAGACGTTTTTCAACTCGACAACATGCGCGAGCGGTTCGACGCCATCCGTCTCCAGCTTGTTCAATTGCTCCACATAGGCAAGGATCTCGTTCAGCTGGTGTGTAAATTCCTGCTTTTCCGGACCCGTAAACTCGAGCCGGGCAAGTTTGGCTATGTGCTCAACATCCCTGACCGTCACCGACATGGTTCCACCTCACGATTGATCGACATAGTTCTTTGCAATGGCTTGATGGACTTCCTCCATGAGCTTCATCTCCGCCTGCTTCCCCGAGATCCCTTGTGTGGGAATCGGTCGGCCGAGCACCAGGGTGATGTGGGCCGGCCTGACGATCCTGGAACCCTTGGGGAGGATCCGGAAGGTATTATTGATCGCGACCGGGATGATGGGAACACCGGATTTCGACGCAAGGGCAAAGGCGCCGCGTTTGAAGGCCTGGAGCTTTCCGTCCAGCGTCCGGGTCCCTTCAGCAAAGAGAAGAACGGAGGCGCCGTTCCGCATGCGCTCCGCCGCCTGGTCCAGGCTCCTGGCCGCATCCTTCGCATGGAATCGGTCGATGACGATATAGGGTCCGAGCGCCATCGCCCATCCGAAAAAAGGGATCCTGGTCAGTTCCTTTTTCATGACAATTCGGATCTGGTCCGGTATGCCGAGCAGCACTGCGGGAATATCGAACATGCTCGCATGATTCGAGACGTAAATGTACTTCTCGGATGGATTGAGATGCTCCCCCCCCTCGAGGGAGACCCGGATCCCGTACAGCCGGAGGATCATCCATGACCAAAGCCGCCCCACCGCATGGAAGGAGGCCCCACTCCGGTCTACAAATGAAAGAACGATTTCCAGCAAAGCCACCGGGATGGTGACCAGGGCGATCACAGCGAATTTCAGCAACGTACCAATCATGGGCTGCCCTCTACCGACCGAATACGTTTTTCGATCGAGGGGTGACTGTGAAACAGAAACTCCACGAGCGGGTGGGGCGAAGGATCGGCAAGATTCACCTTCGCCAGCTTCGTGAGTGCATTTTGAAACGCCCGGGTTTTCCCGCTGAGTTGCACCGCGAAGCGGTCGGCGGCGTATTCATGGGCGCGGGAAAGCATGTTTGAAAGCGGATTGGTCAGAAGTGAATAGACCCCCAGCCATAATCCCAGCAGGGGTAGCGCGGCAATCTCATCCGGTGTGGTGAACCCGAACCATCCCAGACTTGTCTTATAGACCAGCGCTGTCCCATACAGACCGAGAAAACTGCTCACAGTGCCGAACGCCATCATCACCCACACGTGCCGGAGCTTGTAGTGCCCCAGTTCATGCGCGAACACGGTTTCGATTTCCTCGTCCGTGAAGTTCGCCACGAGGGTGTCCCCCAGGATAATCCGCCTGGATTTTCCGATCCCAGTAAATGCCGCGTTGGCCTTCTTCGTGTTCCGGCTCATATCGAAAACAAACACCCCCTCCACCGGCATGCCGATCTTCCCGCACAGCGAAAGGATGGTCGTCTTCAAGCCCCCCTCCTCCAACGGCTTGAACTTATAGAACAATGGGAAGATCAGGATGGGGGCAAGGCGCGCGAGGATCACAGAGAACAAGAAGAGTGTCGCCCCGACCGGGAGCCACCACATCGCGCCGTACGTCCTGATCCAAAAAAAGACAACGAGCACAAGGGGCATCATCAGGGCAGCTCCGACAAGAACGCCTTTGATTCCTTCGCGGACCCACACTCCCCTCGTTTGATTGGAAAGCCCGTACCGGTGCTCGAGAACGTAGCCGGAATAATAGCTCAACGGAAGCGTGACGATCCCTTCGAGAAGCCAGAGGGCTCCAACAAACAGGAGCAGGACGAGGTAGTCGTTGCCGGCGATTCCGCGGGCGAATTCTTCAATGGCCGTTGTCAACCCCGTGGCAACGAGAACAATCGTCACGAGAAAAAAGAAAAGAGTGGTGAAAACTCCAAGGACGAGCTTGATTCGGGCGTACTGCTTTGCAGATTCTGATGCGGGAGCGGCTTGTCGGGGAGGAGACGTCGGGGCAGCGGGTATTAATCCGGTAGTGCCTGTGGTGCGCGACTCCTCGACGGCTACAGCCTGCTCCATGAAAGTGGTAGTTTCAGCGGTGGTCTCATTCGTGGTTTGCATAAAATAGTGAAGCGGGGGGTGAAAAGCAAGGCAGGGACAAAACCCGCGGTTTTGGATTCCTATCTGGTAACGATCGTGAACACTGCATCGTTTTTCCGGATCGCCCCGTCTCCCGACACGATCCTTGCGAGGGAAAGGTGCGGTCCGCGGACATCCGTTATCTCAAGCTCCCCAACCTGGTCGACAGCATTTCCCATGGAAGATGCTTCTTTGTATACCTTCACCTTCTGTCCCACTCTCATCCCATCCTCGCTTCCGAGGTTGATGAACGCGCTCGCCCCTTCGATGAAGATGACCAGGCCCCTCAGAGTTTCCTGTTTCAGCAACAGGGAAAGGGTATCCAGCGCCTGAACGAGAGCCAGCAGGCTATCCGGCGATGTCGACGACCATATCTTGATGGCCGGCATCGCACTCTCGAGCTCGAGAGAAAACCGCTCCCCCAGTTTGAAGAGAGCCTGACCGATCACCGTGTGGTTAAATTCCTCCGAACCGAAGCTTATCCGGTCCAAATCCCGAAACTCCATGGTCCGGTCGGAAGGTTTGCCAAACAACGTCATGGAAAGAGAGCGGTCGGAAAAATCGCCATCCGCCTCCCCTTTGAGAATCTGAGCGGGGGAGGCTGAAACGGCTGTCCGGTCGAGGTCATAGACGCGGAAGGTGATCCTCGTTTCCCCTTTGAACGCTTCATACCCTCCCAGCAATGGCTGGCCGGTCATGAACCGATTAACCTCGAACAACTCGACAGCGCCCGCTATCAGGTACCGAATGCGGAAGCGACGATAAAGATCGACCCAGAAGAGGACGTGGTCCGTACTTCCCTGCCGGTTGCCCGTTTCCTCCAGATAATTCCTGACGACAAGAGGAGAGACTGTCGGGATTGCGAACCGTTCCTTGACATAGGCAGCCAGAAACCGTGGCACATCGGTGCCGACATTCCATTTCCCTTCAAACCCGGACCGGTCTTCAAAGGGAATGAATATGAATCCCGACCGTGACGGTGTCTGACCGATAGCCGTGCCGGACCAGAGAAGCGCCAGCCCCAGAAGCAAACCCTGTAGGGAGTGTTTTAGGAACCGTGAAGGCATGAGAGTCTAATCATAGAGAAGGTACTTCTCGCGTTTGATCATGAACGTTGCCCGCTGTTGGTCAAGCTTGCGGAGCAATTCACTGACAGGAATATTTCTGATCATGTCCAGACGCAGTTCGTTGGAACCGACAACCTTGTCGAACATCTCGATCCTTCCCGCGGCGGACCGGTCAAAAATGTCCTTTTCGGGGAACAATCTGCGCAAGGCGTTGAGGATTTGGATCTGAACTTCGGTGAAGTCGAGGCGCTCCCGGTCCACAACATGGATCTGCACACCTTGATACCGCGCACTGGAGGTATCGAAGTAGAACGGTTTGTACCAGAGGGGACGGAAATAGACGCCGCCGAGGCGCAAGGCGTTGAGGTATTGTGCGAGCCGGTCTGCGTCGATCCATGATCCTCCCACAAGTTCAAACGGGAGCGTATACCCGACCCCCTGGTTCGCCGTTCCAAGTTCCCCCAACAACCCTGTCAGGACATAAAAGATGGATGTCGACCAGTGCGGAATGTGCGGCGAGGTCGGCACCCACATCAACCCCGTATCATCCCACCACATGGATCGCGTCCACCCCTCCATCGGCACCACGACCAGCTTGCAGGAAGCGCCGTTGGAAAGCCATCCCTCCAGGTTGATCATCCCCGCGAGCTCGCCGGCCGTCATCCCGTAGACGTAAGGGATCTGATATGCCCCCACGAAGGATTTGTACTTCAGGTCCAGCATCGGTCCCCCCACGCGATCACCGGTCAATGGGTTCGGACGATCGAGAACGACAACCGTGAGATCATTTTCGGCCGCCGCTTCCATAATGAGTCCCATCGTCGAGATGTAGGTATAGGAACGGACACCAATATCCTGTATGTCGTAGACCAGGACGTCGATTCCCTTCAGCATTTCGCGTGTCGGCTTCCGCGTGCGTCCGTAGAGGGAAAAAACCGGGAGACCTGTCGACGGATCGTTATAGTTCTCCACATATTTTCCCGCCTCAACATCCCCCCGGACGCCATGTTCGGGACCAAACAGGGCGACGAGATTGACATCCTTTGCATCGAACAACACATCGATCGTCTGGGTCCCATTGGCACTGATTCCCGTGGGGTTGGTCACCAACCCGACCCGCTTTCCTTTCAAAACATCGAAGTCTCTCTCCATGAGCACATCGATCCCGAGTTTGACGACGGGCGACGGTTTTGTGGTGAGTGATTGGGAGGAGGAGGTCGCGAGGGCGATCAACCCGCAACAAATTGCCTGGAGAATCGGTTTCATCATGTTCATTGTCGTTTCTTGAATGGGCGGGAAAGTGATACTTGCGGAGTAGAACCCATCTCAAAAATGAATTGGCCACAAAAAGTCACAAAACTCACAAA
>JBBEBV010000246.1:18232-21430 GCA_040882165.1 Bacteroidota bacterium | reverse complement strand
ATGGCCACCCCGAGGTACTCGACCAATCCGTTCTCAAGAAATCTTGCCACCTCGATCAAGCCGTGTCCGTACGCATTGGCCTTCACAACGCCGAGGATCTTCACCCCTTCCCCAATATGCTTCCGTATCCCCTTGAGATTGAAAGCAATAGCGCGAAGGTCGATCTCTGCGACGGTTGGGCGGGTGACAACAGGACGAGACCGGACAGGTATCATGAAGCGTCCTCGGGAAACCTGTCAGGACTGAAATCCTGTCAGGTCCTTAAAATTTTGGGTTGAATATAACCTTTCTCGATTTGAATGTCAACGAATTCAGAACATCGCGAACTCTGCTGCTAGCGGGATACCTTCGGCAGAACGTTCCACGTCGCGGGGTCTTCTGCTCCCAGAACCCACACAGAGAAGCCGCGCAGCTTAAGTGTTTGAAGGAGATCAAACTTTGCCTTGAAGCTTCGCGCATCATCCAGGTAAATGTATTCAAACAACCCGGCGTTGGCAAACACCGCGTACAAGACTTGTTGTTCGTCGTTCCACAGCAACCTGGCCTTGTGTCGGTCGACGATGCCGAGAGCGGTCTCATAACTGACCGTATTGCTCCAGGAGCGAGCGTTGGCGACATACCGAACCGTATCAAGGGCGGTGTACCAGTGCATACCCCCTGTCGGGATTCCAAGCGAAAGTTTCTCCGGTGGGACAAATTGCAGGAAGTACTCAACCACTTGTTTGGTCCAGGGCATTCCGGCACTCGGACCGGGGGTCGTTCGGCGCGTATGTTGGGAATAGGTCATGACGGAGATGAAGTCTCCGACCGCCGCCAGTTCCTTCAGGTCATATCCTGCCCTCCAGTTCTCAAACAACCACTTGTGATACGGCGTGGGGCCCACGAACTCCTCCGGCCTGTGAACCACGGCAACACTCAGCATGAGCCCTCGACGATGGAAGGCTTCCGCCGTTTCCTTGAAGAACGTGGTAAACGCGTTCTTGTCGTTCTGATGTAGGTTTTCAAAGTCGAACTGCATGCCGATATATCGATAGCGGGCGCATTCGTCGAGGAACGAGGCGATAGCTCGGGCCCGCGCTTCGGGATTGACCAGCAGTCTGTGCAACATCTGTTGATCGAATCCGGGGTTCACAATAAGCGGCATCACGCCAACTTTGTGCCTTGCGGCCAGGTCAAGAATGCGGGGATCCACCGAACCCCACACAACCCCGTCTTCATCAACCGAGTACAGACCGGGGGCCACGGTGCTGATCTTATCGATATTCCGTTTCAGACTCCGAAACGACTCCTCCGAGTCAACGGCATAGAATAGATGTTCGGACTGAGGCTGTGCCGGGAGAAAAAGAACGGACAGAACAAGTGAGCAACAGAGAAGTAGAAAGCGATTCATGATGATGCTCCCATGTATGCAACAGTGTGGCAGAAAACAACCAGAGTCCGTCGAAGGAGGTTCACTTCGATCGGACTCTGGTTGGGAATCTATGGGGTCCCGTCGATCAAGTCTTGTTCCTAGAAAGCAGGATCGGCGGGAGTATTGGGATTGGACAATCGCTCGTTGTCCGGAAACGGCAACCAGTTCCTTGTACGGTCGCTCTGCGGTTTGCCAAAGCGACGCGAATCTCCAAGCAACAAGCCGCTTATAAAGAGCTCATATTGCCGCTGCTTGAAGATCTCATCGAGCGTAGCCTGTTGGTTCGGAAGATCCCCTGCCGTTTTCGCTGTCAGTCCGGCTCCGATCCCCGCAGGATCGGTTGTCTTCGTCCGAACCTTGTTCAACTCGGTCAGCGCATTGGGGAGGTCGTTCTTCCGGGCGTATGCTTCCGCTTTGATCAGCGAGATCTCACCCGGCAGGTAGACGTAGAATTTGGCATTGTCGGTCTTGAACTGGTTGAAGTCGTCGACCGGCTTGTTATGGAACGAGGTAGCAGTGCCTGGTGACACCCAATACGCCACACGCCCGTCCCCCGCTTCTGCGTTCAATCGCCAGTTTCTGACCGGCCTGTAGTACACGAGTTGAATCGTGATCAGGTAGAGGGGATTGCGGGACGTCGAGCTGTTGTAGAACATGGAGGAGGTCTTCGTAAGATCGACACCGTTCGCGGCGGTCAGCGCCTTGTCGTTGTCCCCCTTGATCAGCGCGTAACGCGCCAGCATCGCACGGATCGTATTGGTCAGATCGAACCCGATGCCGAGAATGTTCGAATTAAAATCGGCAGAAGGGGGCGTCGCCGTGATTTCCTGTTGGGCCTGCTCCAAGAGCGAGATGACATAATCCAGCGCCGCTGTCCGGTTTACAAATGTCGGTGTCAGAGACGTGGTAATTTCTATCGGGACTTGTTCATAGCATTCGATTAATTCTCCGATAGACATGGCCTTAAAGAGTTTCCCCAGCGCAATGAGGCCGCTCCGCGTACCATCAACCAGCGGCACCTTCGGAGCATTGGTGATCAGGTCCTCGGCCGTTTTGATGGTGCGATAGTGCGTGCTCCACATGTTGTTCACGGTACCGTTGAATCCTTGCACATCCGATCCGCCCGTTTCGAGCTCCCGGAGGCCAAGAACCGACGCCGGCATCGTGGCGTACCACCGTGTGAGAAAGTTCGACACTTCGACCATTTCATTGACGCCTTCCCCGTATTGGGCCTGCATCCCGACGGCAAGAGCCTTGATTCCTTCGGGAGAAGCCAACACTTGCGCTTCGGTCGGCGCGTTCGGGTTGAGCTGGTCGAGCTCGCACCCTGCTGTCAACAACAGGAATGCAGAGCAGAGAAGAGTGAGAAGTTTATTCGTTTTCATGATTCAATCCTTTTTCGAGTTTGATGTGGTCGGGAGTTCATGGCGGTTGCGTCACAGATTCAGGGTCAGACTGAGAATCCATGTGCGCGGCAGCGGAACTGTCGACCAGTCAAATCCACGAACAAGTGTGCTCTGTGCAGCGGCATTGATCTCGGGATCGTAGCCGCTGTAATCGTCTATCGAGAGAAGATTCCGACCGATCAGCCGAACCTGCAGATTGCGAAGACCGAGGCCCTGCGTGAAGTCGTTGTCCATGAGGTAACCGATGGAGAGCTCCCGCAGCTTGACAAAAGAGCCGTCCTCCACGTACTCCTCGAATACGGTCCGACGGTTGTTGAAGTAGCCGACCGGAACTTCCCCGCTCAGTTCCCTCTCGTATTCCTTTCCATTTCCGAATGCAGG
>JBBEBV010000246.1:0-18132 GCA_040882165.1 Bacteroidota bacterium | reverse complement strand
AGCTTCGTGACCTTGTTCTTGTTCTGTGAGGCGGTGAAGGAGGTAATCCACTGCAGCATGTCGTCGTTCCAAACCACACCTTTCACCAGGAGCTCAAACCCCTTGTTTTCAAGTTCCCCGACGTTGTCAAGGATGCCTGAAAATCCGGTCGAAGGTGGGAGGGTTCGTTGGAGCAGTAAGTCCTTCACCTGCTTCTCATAGTAGGTTGCTTCGATGCTCACTCGGTCATTGAACAGGCCGAAGTCGGCGCCGACCTCGATTTCCGTCATCCGCTCCGGCTTCAGGTTCTGATTGCCGAGGAGAACAGAGTTGACCAGGCCCGGCCGATTGCTATTGCTCTGCTGGTTGTAGACCGAGAAGCGGTCGTACGTCCCCGCAGGCTGGCCGCCCGATTGACCCCAGGCGACACGGAACTTGAAGCGATTGAGCGCGCTGCCGAAGGTTTCCCCCCACCACTCCTCGTTCGAAAGGACATACGACAGGCTTGCCTTCGGAAAGAGCTGGAAGCGGTCGTCTTCTCCGAACGTTGATGCGCCATCCACCCGGAGGGCACCTGTGAGGTAGAGTTTCTCCTGATACCCGACCGTTTCCTGCAGGAAGGATCCATAGATGACCCGTTTCTCACGATATTCTGCGGCGGTCGCCGTTGCACCGGAACTGAGAATCGTCGAGACTGGGATCAAGTCCCGCACGGAGGCGATAATACGAGTCCCCTCATAGTACGAGTGACTGAACCCACCGACGGTGGTGAAACCCAAATCATCCATGATATACGTATGCGTAGCGGTGACGTCGTTGTTCAACTGAAGGACATCCTGTGTGGCCTGTTGAGAGAAGCCCGTAACATACCCGGCCGAGGAGCCGACCGGAATTTCCCGGTTGGCGTTTTCCCGATACTGATCATAGCCGACGCGATACTCGAGGCTCAGTCGGCTGAGCGGCGTCGCGGTGAACTGAAGACTCCCGATGAAGCGGTTCACTCGCAGAGGGGCAGTCCAGACATCCATGACTTCCAATTGGTTTGCAAAAGCGGCAAACGGCGGTGTCGGATATTTTCCTTCTGCATTGGGCTGGAGATCGAACCAGTTCGGTTGGAATGCGAAGTTGGTAATCACTCCTTCCCCGCCGACGATTCCGCCATTCGGCACCCGACTCGTATAAGAGTAGACGTAGTTTGCTCCGGCAGCAAGTTTGAGCCAGGTGTTGACGAACTGATCGAGGTTCGCCCGGAAGTTAATCTTCTGATAGTCGGTCGCGTTGACGATGCCTTGCTCCGAGGTCTGTGTTCCGGAAACATAGTACTTCGTGTTCTCATTCCCTCCCGACATGGAAAGATGGTTTTCGTATTGGTACGCAGTGCGAAAGATGTCTTCCTGATAGTCGCTTCGGGTCACCAGCTTTCGCGTTGGATCGCTGGGGGGTTTGTCGTACGGAGACATATTGACCTCATACGTCTTCCGGATCTCACCCATCCCGGCCTGCGTCCGATACATAATACGCGGGGTCCCGAGCTGGCCGCGCTTGGTGAAGATTTGAATAACACCGTTATTTGCACGCGATCCGTAAAGAGCGGCGGCCGCGGCTCCCTTCACGACCTCGATGCGCTCGACGTCGTTCGGGTTGAGGTCGGCGACACGGTTTCCGACATAGCCACCGAGGTTCACGAGCTCATTGGAGCTGTTATCGACGATGACACCGTCAATTATATAAAGCGGTTCCGCACTGGCTGAGATGGTCGAGGTTCCGCGCAAGCGGACCGACACACCACCTCCCGGCGTCCCGGAATTCTGCTGAACCTGGGCACCGGCAATTTTACCGACCAATGCTGCATCCAGCGTGGGGGCGTACGCATCGGCGACGCGGCTCCCGGCCAGTGTCGCCACTGCGTTCCCAAGACGATCCTTTTCCGTGGCAGAGCCGGTCCCTGTGACGACGACCTCCTGAATCTGAAGAAGGTCTTCTTCCAGCGAAACCTTTCCCACCTCCACCATGGCCCCCTGCCCAAGCTGAACATCGACAACCTTTGTCTTGTATCCGACGAACGAGTGGGCTACCCTGTACGGGCCCGGTGACAAGGTCGCGAGGATGGTGTACTTCCCATCCCTGTCCGCTGATGCTCCCGCGGAGGTTCCCCGCAACGTCACATTGGCGCCGACAAGCGCCTCACCTGTCTTTGCGTCGGTCACTGTGCCCGTGATCGTATAGGTCCTGCGCGTCTCCTGGGCACGAACCATCTGTGTCGCGATCAAACACAGAATGAGAATCCCCCCTCCGTATTTCCAAAATCTGTACAAAGCGGTCATGGCACCTCCTCTAGGATTGAGATTGTGAGATAAATAAAAAATCGACAAGGAGACTGTTCGAACTGACTAAAGTTCCCCCCTGCCGACACGAATGTAGTCGATTCAATTACGAAAGTCAAATACGCGCTCGACATCCAAGTTTCGCTTCATTGTTATGCAACGAAACCGATGGAAAATGAGCGCCACCGGAGGATTTCACCGTACAACCCAGTGCATGACTCCCGGTGATAAGTAGACTATTTCCCCCCGTTCCCTCCTTTCTACGAGTGCATACGAAATCACCGTCCGCGTATCGTGATAGTACCGTTGAAGATGTCCCGACAGATTGAGCATCACCTTCGATCCCTCGATGTGAAGAGCTGAAGCAGCCGGGTGAATGGCGTAATGATATCCATCCTTGTCTGCGGACACGGAGAGGAGCTCAACATGCTCGATGACAATAGGTTTGCGTGATCTGAACTCCACCCTATCAGCCGTGGAACCATTCGCCGTCACAAGTTCGAGCACAGGCTGAAATTCCGTGCTCCCGAGCACGTAGGTCTTGAAGAAGTCACCCGGATTGTCGCTGGTGATCAACATCCGCGGGAGAAGGTTGGAAACACCGTCCCAGTACCCCGGATTAACAGTATGCAGAAACGGATAGACGGCCGCTGTCCGCCGGTACGTTGCCGTGTCATAATGGCCGAATGGATAGGCAAAATTTAGGAAAGAACTCTGTCCGGAGTTAGACGCGGTCAACTGTTCGAGGGAAGTGGAAACGGATGCCTCCGTTTCTTCCTGGGAAGAAGGAAGGCTTTGATGCGCGAAGCCATGCACTCCTATTTGATGCCCCCAGGCGACGAGCTGCCGGAGGTCCGTTGGAGTCATAGACTTATCGCTTTCCGCCTCGATTCTTGCCGGTATGATGAAAAAGATCCCTTTGAATCCGTACCGGTGCATCATTTCTGCCGCTCGAAGCTGGTCTTTTCTCCCGTCGTCGAAGGTGATGACGACAGGGCGTGATATTGCCTCCGGAGGAGACTGCATCTCTTCGGGAAAAACCGACTGGTAGCCGGATCGTGCAAGGAACCGGAGCATGTCCTCAAACCTCGCATACTGTTCCGTCAGCTTTCCCGTCACCCCGGTCGTGTCGTCGGCAAATCCATGGTAGCAGAGAACCGGTACGGGAGATCGCACCTGAGCGGAAGAGATGGTCGCTGCGATAAACAGGAGAAGCAACAAAGAGCGTTTTCTCATTTGTAGTTATTTCCTCATCGGATCATTCCTTGGGAGACCTCAAAAGTTTCACGCGATCCCATAACCCCGGGAGCTCGTCTCCTGAAATCCACATCGAGACCCCACCGAGGTGATACTTCCGCACCAGATTGATTTTTGCCTCGATGGCTCTGAGATCGTTGTCAACAATGAACCACTCCAGCACTCCCCCCCGCTCGATGGTCCCGAAGGACATCTTCTGCCGGTCGTCCCATTGAAGGGGAGAACCTCCATATTGGTCCAGAAGCGACTCCACTTCCTTGATCGTGATCGATCTGCTCCAGGACCGCGCATTCTGATAGTAGCGCTCCGGATCGGCAACGGTGTAGTAGTGGGAAGCACCCATCGAGAGCCCGAGACGGATTTTGTCTGCGGGAATAACCGAGAGGAAATACTGAACAACCCGCTCCAACCATGGGTAACTCTGCGAAGGACCCGGCGGCGTTCGTCTCGTGTGCTGGGCATAGGCCACCACTTTGACAAAATCCGCGATCGCTCCGAGAGCCTCGAGGTCGTAGGCCCCGCGCCAGTCCTTCATCATCCATTGCGTATACGTTGTGGGGCCGCCGGTCTCCTCCTCCCGATGTATAAGCGAAACACTGAACTTGTACCCCTCCGCATGCAGGGCAGCGGCCGCATCGCGACAGAACTCCGTGAACGCCTCCCGTTGATCGATATGAAATCCTTCGAACTCGATCTGCATTCCGTACAGGGCGTAGGTCCGGCAGGTCTGCACCATGCCATCGATCGCTCGGCGACGGGCTGCGGAGTGGGTCAGCAAGCGTTCGACCCAATCTGCCCGAAACGCTCCGGACGAGGCATCGAAGTTTTTCAGCTGGGGCATGACCCGAACTTTGTTGACCCTGGCCAGCCGGAGGACGCGAGGTTCAATTTCACCCGTTATCAATCCACTTCCGTCCACCACAAACGTTTCGGGCGCGACCAGATCGACATCGGTGATATGGGCCTTCAACGCATGGAACGCCGAGGGGCGGTACCCGAAATGAAATTCCGCTTTCTGCTGCCCTCGTACCCCCGCAACGCCCACGAGGATCATGGAAAGACCGGCGATCCATCGGCAGACGCAGAATGGGATTTTCAGACTTGTCTTCGGTTCAAATTGCACGGTGAATGAACTCCGCGGTGCGAAGCGCGAGTGCCGCCATCGTGGGAGAAGGATGCGTCCCTCCGGTCGTCGGGAACAAACTACTGCTGGCTACATACAGGTTGTCCAGGTCGTGACACCGGCCATACCCGTCACAGACACTCATCGAGGAATCCTCCCCCATCTTTGTTGTCCCCATCATGTGGGAGAGGAAATAGCCACGATTCGTCCAGACAGTGCGCGCACTCATTAACTCGAAAGCCTTTCTGCCGATTTCGATCCCCTTGTCGATCGTCGCCTCTTCGAATGCGCTGTTCCGGATGATCACCCGCGGGATCGGATCACCGAATCGGTCCCGCGTCTCCCCGCTGAGCTCCACCCGATTGTGCAGGGAGGGAAGCATTTCCCCTTCGCAGATCACCTTCACGTTGAAGCCATAATTGTCTTGAACGTATTTCTTGAGTTGTTTTCCCCAGAGCCCGGCGTTTCTCGCCAGATCGCCCGGCACCGGCCCTTGGAGATCACTGGGGAATATGGTCATGTTCCCCGAATCCGGCAACCGGCTGTAATCATACATCGTCCAACTCACCGAGGTGCCGAATCCAAGCCTGTGGCCTCCGACCCGTTCACGCAGACTTCCCCGGACAGCCGCGAGCGTATTGGTCATGAAGTACCTGCCGACCAGGCCTGAAGAATTCGCGAGGCCGTTCGGATGGGAGCCGGCGACAGCAGAGAGGAGAAGAAGCCGCGGCACCTCGACACCACCTGTCGCAAGAACGACCACCTGCGCGCCCTGAAACTGGTGGCTCCCCGTCGCATCGATATACTCCACGCCGCCGACCGTCCGGCGGGAACTCAATCGAATACGCCGGGCGTGACAACCTGCCAGCACGCGGGTATTCCCGGTTCGTTCTGCTTTTCGGATGTGTTCCAGCGCGGTGTACCGGGAATTGATTGGGCACATGGGAGTGCAGGTTGCGAATCCCTCGCACGCCGGCCGGCCGCCAAAGTCGACCGAATTGATGGCCATCGGATTGGGTCCCCATTCCAGCCCCAGCCGGGCAAACGCAGGAAAGAAGAACTCCTTGTCCGCATACGAGTACTCATGCGGAGGAAGTGGAAAAGGTTCGGATCTCGGAGGACCGTTGGGGGTATCGCCCCCTGCCACGCCGAGTTCCTTCTCCATCCGAATCATGTATGGTTCCAGCTCATCGTACGTCACAGGCCAATCCGCTCCGATGCCGTACAGACTTCTCATCTTGTAGTCCGCTGGTTTCAAACGAGGCGCATAGGCGTTCCACTCCAGGGTGGTCCCCCCAACAACTTTCGTACGGCTTCTGTTGAAGTCGTGAGCATAGGGGGATTCCACCTCGCACGCATCGCGAAGCGGATCGAGCCAGTTCCACGGGTTGAGTCCCCGCCGAGCGCGTTCATAGCGCTCCGGATCGGTCTCGTCAACCCGCTCTCCGGTCTCAAGAACAACGACGGACCTTCCCGCGGTTGCCAGATCCGCTGCCATGAGCGCTCCCGCGAGCCCCGAACCGACTATACACACATCGACGTCCATGGATCCGACCGATGACATATTGAAAGAGTACCCACCGTTATCATAAGCGGACAACGTCGGCAGGCTTGTTGGTGTAGGAACCCGCACCTGCCCGTGTCCCCGGCCATGACGAATAGTTCACAAGTCGCCAGCCAGGTTCCCAGGAATAGATCGCCTGCAGCAGGTCGGGAAGAACGATGTGCTCGAGCCTCCATGCGACCGGCATAAAAAGAGCCCTACCGACATTGTGAAACACGCTCGCCAGACTGTTCTGCCGCGAGCGATCCTCCCCAACGCCGTAGGGGACCAGCGACTTCAGGATGGCGTCTCTTTCGTCGACCGTGAGTTCGCTGAATTGTCTGTCCGGTGCTTCGAGAGTCGTTCTGCTCTCCAAGAGACCGACCGCCCCATGGTAATCGTCCCCCCAACCGTCGAGCTGAACCCGCTTTGTAACCCACCAGCGCACATCACGATAGAGGTCGCTCCGATTCTGTTCGCTCGCGGGAGGATAGAGAACCTCAGCCAGTGCTTCGACCGTCTGCCACTCGCGGTCGGTGAGAGGATCGTCGCGGTAGGCTCCATCCCCTCGGACACTTTTTTGTCTCGTGCGCCATGCCGCGCTCCCGCCGGAGAGAACAAACATCACTCCCGCGCCTGCCAGCAACGATGTCGATACAAACCACCTCCTGGATCCGCGCCCCGCTCCCCCTTGCTGAACAATGGAAGATCTATTCATACTTGAAGGATCTCACGCGATCCCAGAGTCCCGGATTCTCACCGCCGGAGACCCACATATTAATCGCCTTCACTTTGTATTTCCTGACAAGCTCGAGCTTCGCGTCGAGACTTCGCAGGTCGTTGTCGATGATAAGCCACTCGAAGACGCCGCCACGCTCGAAGTAGCCGTAGAGCACCTTCTGCCTGTCGTCCCATTGAAGAGGGGCTCCTCCGTATTGTTCGAGAAGCGACTCCGCCTCGGTAAGGGAAACGCCGTTACTCCATGAACGGGCGTTGATATGATACAGCGCAGTGTCCGCCACGGTGTGGTAGCGCGCCCCACTCATCGTGATGCCGAGACTGAGTTTCTCGGGAGGGACGTACTTCAAGAAATACTTGAGCACCTCCTCCAGCCACGGAAGGCCCTGGGATGGACCCGGCGTTGTTCGGCGCGTGTGCTGCCCGTACGACATGATCTTGATGAAATCGCTGACCTCACCAAGAGCCTTCAGATCATATCCTCCCCTCCATTCCTCCATCATCCACTTCGTATAGGTATTCGGCCCGGCTGATTCTTCCGCCCGATGGACGGCGCAGACGCTGATCTTGAACCCCTCCTTCCGCAACGCAGCAGCCGCATCGCGGCAGAATGCCGTGAAAGCATCACGGTCGTCCACATGGACATTTTCGAAATCAATTTGAATCCCGTACAAGCCGTACCGCCTGCAAATCTCCAGCATGGAGGCGATCACCCTCTCCTTCACTTTCTTATTGTTCACGATCTGGCGAACCCAATCCCGCTCGAAAAGTCCTTTCGCCGGGTTGGCGTTCTTCACCTGAGGCATGATCTTGATCTTCTGCTCCTTCGCAAGCTTGACCAATTTTGGTTCCAACTCCCCGTAGATCACGCCGGAAGCGTCCACCAGGAACGGTTCGGGTGAGACTATGGTCACGCGATCGACATTCCTCCGAAATGCCTCGAATGCCGATGGGCGGTAGGCAAAATGAAAGTCGAGATCCTGCTGCGCGAGGAGGATCTCTGAGAATCCCAGGAGTGCACAGACGATGATTGGAAATAATCGTTTCATGGAAAGTTCCTTCCGATAATGACCCGACCCCGGCTCGGGATCGATGAAGAGGAGAGAGAGGATGAGAGAATATGGCTCGCATACCACCCCCTAAACAGAGATTATGAACGGTTGAAGCAGTAGCAGCGCTGGCAAAGTACAACTTCGAAATCTGATACGCAAGGAACGAGTCGGGTCGGAGGGGACACCAAAAAGGTGCGGGCGCACGAAGGGGATTCTTTGGAGTGGGATTTTGGTTATGAAACTATTTACGCGTCGCAGGAACAGGAATCCGCGTTAGGGTGCCGGATTGCCGGGCTTTTTCAGGAGATGTTTTCTTACTCACGAGAATGAAAAAGGCGACAACCGAAGTCGTCGCCTCTGTTTACCGACAAGCGATGATGAGAACATGCGGGAGTGTCAATTGCGGCCGGCCACCTTGAGTCTGTTGATCGCTCGCTGGAGCGCAACCTTCGCCCGCTCCAGATCGATTTCAACTCGTTTGTCCGCGATGAGTTTCTGTGCCCGATCACGAGCTTCCTGGGCACGGTTTGTATCGATCTCGTCGGTCCGCTCCACCGTTTCGGCGAGCATGATGACTTTGTTCTCATGCACTTCGACAAATCCGCCACTGGTGGCGTAATGGCTCTCTTTCTCCTGCGCGTCGATGATCTTCACCTCCCCGATCGTGATGTTGGAGAGGAGTGGTGCGTGATTGTACAAGACCTGAAAACCGCCGACGACGCCGGGGGCGCTAAAACTAAGCACGCGTCCGCTGTACGCAATCTTCCTGGGCGTCACAATCTCCAGATTGAATGTCTTGTCCGACATATCTTATGCCGCCTGCATCTTTTTGGCCCGCTCGAACACTTCGTCGATGGTTCCGACGTACATAAACGCGCTCTCGGGCAACTGGTCGCACTCCCCATTCAGAATCATCTTGAAGCCGTTGATAGTCTCATCCACCTTGACATAGCGACCCGCATAGCCGGTGAATTGTTCCGCGACAAAGAACGGTTGTGAAAGGAACCGCTGGATCCTCCGCGCCCGTGCCACGGTGAGTTTGTCGTCATCGGACAGTTCATCCATGCCGAGAATGTTGATGATATCCTGCAGATCCTTATAGGTCTGGAGCGTCTCTTTGACACGCTTGGCCACGCCATAGTGTTCATCCCCCACAATACCCGGCTCGAGGATGCGGGAGGTCGAATCGAGCGGATCCACGGCAGGATAGATCCCCAACTCCGAAATCTGGCGACTCAACACGGTTGTGGCATCCAGGTGACTGAACGTCGTCGCCGGAGCTGGATCGGTCAGGTCGTCCGCAGGGACGTAGATCGCCTGCACGGAGGTGATAGACCCCTTCTTGGTGGAGGTAATCCGTTCCTGGAGCTCCCCCATCTCCGTGCCGAGGGTCGGCTGGTATCCCACCGCGGAAGGCATGCGCCCCAGGAGTGCGGACACTTCCGATCCGGCCTGGACAAACCGGAAAATGTTATCGATGAACAACAGTACATCCTTTCCCTCTGAATCGCGGAAGTACTCTGCCGTGGTCAACGCCGTCAAAGCTACACGCTGGCGTGCGCCGGGGGGTTCGTTCATTTGACCGAAGATCAACGCAGTCTTGTCCAACACTCCCGATTCTTTCATTTCGAGCCAGAGGTCGTTCCCCTCGCGCGTTCGTTCGCCGACACCGCCAAACACTGAGTACCCGCCATGGTGCGTTGCGATGTTATGGATCAATTCCTGGATGATGACGGTTTTCCCCACACCAGCCCCACCGAACAAACCGGTCTTTCCCCCCTTTGTGTACGGCTCCAGAAGGTCGATTACCTTGATTCCCGTTTCGAACATTTCCTGCTTCGTCGAAAGGTCCTCAAAACGCGGGGCGGGACGGTGGATCGGGTAGAAATCAACTGCGTCAATTTTTCCCAGTGCATCGATCGGTTGGCCTATCACGTTGATCAGACGACCGAGCACTTTCGGACCCACCGGCACTTTAATGGGAGCCTCGGTATCGAACGCTTTCATTCCCTTGACGAGCCCGTCCGAGGAATCCATGGCAACCGTGCGAACCCTGCCTTCCCCCAATTGCTGCTGAACCTCGCACAGGAGGTCCTCCTCGTGGCCTTCAGCATTGACCCTTGGAATCCGGACGGCATTGAGAATGGCCGGGAGCTTTCCTCCGGAAAAATCGATATCGACCACCGGACCGATGACCTGGATGATCTGACCTTCGTTCATTACAAACCTTTCGTTAGGAGATGCAGGACGGGTGACATGAAGTGTGTGAAACTAAGAAAATCTTGGCCAAAAATCAACGAGCTTTTTCTATCGCCCGCATGATCTGTTCTCCATGGAGACGGCCATTTTCGATGAAAATCTTGTTGTTGAACTTCCCGGCGGCAATCGACCCTGCGACAAAGAGCCCCTTGACGTTCGTCTCCATCGTATCACTCGAATGACGGGGTGCAAGGGTTTCTGGGTCGATCCGAACACCCGCCTCCTCAAGCAACCGGTTGTCCGGGCGATAGCCGATCATCACGAACAGAACATCGTTGGGAATCTCACTCGTGTTCTTCCCTTTCAACAGGATTGTTTTCGGCCGGATTTCCGCCACCTCCGTCCCGAAATATGCCTTGATCTCACTATTCCTGATCCGGTTTTCGATGTCCGGCAGAACCCAGTACTTTACGCCCTCGCTCAGGGTTTCGCCCCTGTGGATCAGCGATACATTTGCCCCGTGCCTGAAAAGATCGAGGGCGATTTCGACAGCGGAGTTCTTTCCCCCCACAACAGACACGTCGCGCCCCCCATATTCATACGGCTCGGAATAGTATCGACGGACCCTGGGAAGCTGGCCCCCGGGAACCTCAAAAGGGTTGGGGGTGTCAAAGTATCCCGTTGCAACGACGACATGGGTTGCACTGAATGTCCGGCCGGATGTCACCACTTCGAACGCCGTTTCGGTTTTCCGGATCGACCTGACTTCCACCCCCGTCTTCACCGGCAATTGGAAGAACCTGACGACAGACTGATAGTAGTGGAGCGTCTCGATGCGGGTCGGGCGAAAACCGGCACAGGAAAAAGGAATGCCCCCCAGCTCCAACAACTCGGGGGTGGAAAAAAATGTCATGCCCTGCGGAAAACGCCGAATGGCGTCTACCACCGATCCCTTGTCAAGAACGACAGAACTCAGGCCCCGCTTCCCCGCTTCAATGGCGCAGGAGAGTCCGGAAGGACCGCCTCCAATGATCGCTACATCCAGCATTTTCACAGAGACTCCGTTTTAAAGAACTCCGCAGTTGTTGAACCACGGATGGCACACAGATCGACACCGATGGATCAAGGTATGGACTTTATTCCCATCTTTTTCCGTGTCCCTCCGTGCGCCATCGGTGGTTAAAAAAGCCGAGGTACCACGTTCTTTCAATAAAAAATCCGCTCTGGGCGGATTTCTTAAGGTTTGAACTGAAAAGCGAGCTGGTGGTCGGACTTGAACCGACGACCTGCGGTTTACGAAACCGCTGCTCTACCACTGAGCTACACCAGCAATGACGGACTAATATACAAAAAAAGCCCCGCTGGGGCAATAAGTATTTCCTGACTTGACAAAATCGAAAACGTATTGTACCATCGTTCAGAGCATCCCCTCTCCTTGCTCCATCCCGCCACAATACACCCTGGAGGTACGGATGAAACAGGAACAGCTTTCCAAACCCGACTCAATCCCCCCACGCTCGCTTCAGCGGAAACTCGACCGTAAAGAGAAGCGCGGGCTCAAACGGCAAGAGCGTCGTGGACAGTTCAGTCTCCTCAAGGCCATGAGCGCCGGGCGTGTCAGGGGTGGGCATTCATTTCACTGACCGCCTCCCGGCCATCATTCGGCCGCAACGGACGGGGTGGCATATCGCTTCCGTCACAACTGGTCTCAAAAAACGCTCCTGGCTTTTTGTTGCCACAAAAATGCACAGAAGGCACAAAAAGTTTTAGTGTTTTTGTCTTGTGAATTTTGCGCGTTTTTGGAGCCGGATCGTTCTTGAGATGGTCCCTCGTCAGTTCGTCTTGACAAACACCGGCTGAACCCACGCCGCCCCTCCACCGGAATCAGAGATCTTCGCACGGACGTACTGTTCATCCCCATTCAATCTGTACACTGCTTTGTTCTCCACGGAGCTTGAGAGCACGCGACCTCCCGATCCGATGAAGTCGGTCCGGTATTTAAAACTCGATCGCTGTTTGATTCGGATCTCGATCCTATCGGCTTCAATGATGACATCTTCCAAATCGACGCCCGTGCTGGCGTAAAACATTCCCGCTTCGAGATTATCGATAATTTCCTGTGCGTTCAGGGAATGTGCACGGACAACCACCCATCCCTTCCCCGGGTTGGACCGCGTGGGGCCGAATTCCCCTTTGAAATGATGGGCGTCATCGACCGCAATCCCATAGATTCTCATGCCTGAGGTAAGGAGAAAATCCCAAACCTCTTCCAACCCCGGCTTTCCGCCTCCCCCCAGATTATGGACGAGCGGATGTCCATTATAAATTTCCAGCAAATTGTTGTTTTTCACCTTCAGGAGGGTGAACTGGTCGATCGCCCATCCAAAATTCGGATGGTTGATGTGAGGAGCCCCTTTGACGCTGCGGACCTCGTCCACATTCTTCTGAATCGTCCCAAGCAGCGTGGTGTCGGTTTGCGGGTCCAATTTGCGGGGAATGTTCAAGCCGTTGACATGCACCGGCGCTTTCTCGAAGCTCGACGTCAGTTCCTCCCCTGGGATCAAGAGGAAGGAGGAATCAACAAGCCGCGAGAGGGTTTTGGGATCCGTAAAAACGTTGTGGTCGGAAAGAACGAGGAACTGGTACCCCTTTTCTTTATACCAACGAGCGACTTCCCCGGGTGCTGAATCGCCATCGCTCTCGGTCGTGTGGGTATGTGTGTTCCCTTTAAACCAATTCGCTCCGTTCACCCGGGGGATTTCAAATGTGGGACCTTCCTGTCCGTGGAAGAGAGTGACGAGAGCGAGCAAACCCGCTAAGACGAATGGGTGCATGGTGGTTCCTTTCCAATCTCAAGGTACGGAAATTCTTCCTCCGGGCATGCTTTGCCAGGGGAGTACGGCCGCAAGCGTACCGGTGTGCCGTTGGCAGTGAAAGGCAAACGCTAGGGAATCCGCTTGATCACAAAAAACGTGGTATCGTCCCGCAGCTCGGCGTTCGCCCTGAATGCCGAAAGCTCCTGTATCATCAAGGTCTTGATCCCCTCCGCGGAAACGTGTGCGTTGCGAGCAATAATATCCCCGGTCCGCTGTTCGCCAAACTCCTGCTGACCGGAGTCGACCCCTTCGATCAGGCCATCAGTGTAGAGGAACAGAACATCACCGCTCTGCATGGTCCCTTCATGGATATCCACCATAGCCTCATAATGATGATCGCCATTGGCCCCATTCGCACCGGCGTAGTCCGCCATCACCTCTGTCTGCACGCCTGATGGGGCCAATCCGAGAGCCGCTCCCCCCGGTTGAAGCCTCGACCAGTGCCGCTCGGAAGGTTGATAGAAAATAGCGGGTGTGTGCCCGGCGCGGCAGTACCGGAACCGGCCATCGGGGTAGAGCTGCACCACCGCGATCGTGAGAAAATAGTTCTTCTTGAGCTGTCCGTAGAGATGGCGGTTGAGCCGGATCAGCAATTCCTTCGGATTGCTTGAGTCTTTGGCTATGAGCTGAAGCGCGGTCTGGACCTTCACCATATACAACGCGGCGGAGATTCCCTTCCCCGATACATCCCCGATCACGGCGAGGGAGCTTCCATCGCCGAGCGGAATGAGGTCGTAGTAGTCTCCTCCAACATTCTTCGCTACCTCGCTGTGGGCGGAGAGATCGTAGCCTCCGGGCGGCGAAATGGTCCCGGGAAGCAGGCTTAACTGGATCTCCCGTGCCAGTTCAAGTTCATCCTTCGTAATCATTTTGTCGGCAACTTCAAGTGCGAGAAGAAAATTCAAGATGACAACGCCCAACACGGCGTACGACAGGTCGCTTTGGAACCAGGCGTACAACAAGGAGAAGACGGCGATCGCATAGAAGAGTCTGCGTGCCGGCGTAAGCTTGAGGAGAAACGCCAGGAACATGTTCCAGCAAAACACGAGAAAGCGCTTGACGCTGTTTTTTTGCTGGGCTTCGGGCTTCACACTGCGAAGATAGAATTCGTACGACCCTTTTGCTTCTACGTTGACAAGCCGTTCGATCTCTTTGATACTGAGACCGGTGGTAAACACATCGTAAAAATCCCTAATGGACCTCGATGTCTTTTTAATCATGGGAAAGGCACAGGTATGTGATTCGGAAGAAAGTGGGGCTGAGGCCTGATCAACATACGAAGGGAAGGAGAAAAAGTTCGAACCATTGTATTTCAGGCCATTCTGGAAAAATGGTCCCGTTGCCGATCAGCCTGCCAGTCGCAGATTTGCCATAAATCGGAAACCGGGGCGTACGTGTGGGGAAGGGTATGCATATAATCGGGGGGACCAAATTCCGGCGTCAGGGTCGATTCCTTCCATCCCCGCTGTTTCTGCGATTCCCACACCATCCTCCACCATCGCTCATGAGCCTCAAGGTGTCGGCGGTACTCGGGCGCGCGCGGGTCCGGGACCTGCGGGCCCTCTTCGTACCCCACCCGGGCATGCACATGGATGGCGTGGCGGGCACACCGCTGAATGATTTCGGGAACATCGTCCAGCAACCGCTCGCAGACGCAAACCCAGTGACTGTAGTCGCAGCACAACTTCAGATCTTCAAACTTCGTCAGAAGCCGCTCCGTGATCCAGGGATTATAGAGGATACGTCCCCTGTGCGTCTCGTGAGCCACTGGAACTCCCATAGTCCGTTCCAGTTCCAGAGCTTTGCTCATGAACTCCACCGACTCCGGCTCGCTGAATGAATCCCTCCCACTATGGCAATTCACCAACACCGGATTGCATGCAGCTGCCTCTTCAAGTTGCTGCCGGAAGGACACCAGGTGCTCGCCGGGTGTCTTTCCCTCGGTAAAGATCTGAGCAATAAAGCGGAAGTCATATTGTTGCAGCAGGTTCAAGAGCCGATCGCGATCCCCCTTCACCGGGACGGGGCACTCGATACCCTGATAATCCTTCTCTTTGATTTTTGGAAAGACGGTCTCCCAGGGCTCTGTCACTCCCCAGAGATGGCGAAAAAGCGAGAGGATCATCGGAGATCTGCTTCCTTCGAAGTGGAGATGAAATCGAGCGGCACCATCTCAGCGAGCCGTTCATAGGAAAGATAGCCGTAGGTCGTGATCGCCCGCGGATCGGCGGGAACCCCGTCGGCGGTAATCGTCGTGGAGAACACATTCATCCTCAGCCAGGAGACTTGGACCTCCGCGGCATCACCGAGATTGGTTTGATAATTGATCTCGTTCCCTGAAAACCGTGCCGAGGTGGATGTTCCCTCGACCCCAAGGAACCGGGCAAATCCCCGTTCCGCGGGCTCGCGGAGGAACCGCACCTCCAGGTAATCCGGGAAGGAAAGCCGCTGTTCAAACGGCATGGAGGTCGGCATCAGGAGATCGTCCGAAGCAGCGGGTTTCCGCGAAACTCCCGACCGTGCCAGGCTCATGTCCTTCGCGAGCTGCAGCAGGAATCCCTCTCTTCGGAGCGTGCGCTGTGCCATGGACGCGAGAAGGTGTTGCATGGATCCGCGGTAGGACTTCCAACGGTTCTGTTTCCACCTCCTGAGTTGTTCCTCATCCGACGCTTCAAGATCGACGAACTTCGAGTGCCCGGTATATTTGAGGATCGCCCCCTTGAGTTCGAACTGCCGCAATACATATTCGATCCGGTATCCGAGAGCCCGGTTTTCGATGATAAGCGGTTGATCAGCTTTTGCCGTAAACGCGCCGGTCTTCGGATCGACGAAAAAATCGATACCATGAGGATTGAGAATCGTACATGATGAGGCGTTTGCAGAATACCCGAGTAGCAGCTCCGTAAACGTTTTGAGATTTTCCCTCCATTCCCCCGGATCAGGGGCGCTGATCTCAACCATGGGCAGGTCATACACCATGGGTTTGAGCCGTGTGTCTTCCGGACCGTCTGCTGCCCCTGACACCCGTACCGGCCGGACATCCACCAGGTATCCCACAATCGAAGTCACGAGTTCGTAGGTCCCCGGAGGAATGCCCCGAAGGACAAATTCTCCCTTTTCGTCGGTCGTGGTCCCCAGGCTGGTGCCGGAAAGAAACACATTGACATTGGAGACCGGAAATCCCGTCGAGTCATCCAGAACCCTCCCGGAAAGCGTCCCCTTGACCGAAGGTTGCGCGATGAGGGCGGGAGAGAGGAACACCGTCATCAATGCAAGAGCAACCATGAATCTCATGTCAACCTCCTCCCTGTTGTTCGCACTTCCACGACGTCCATTATTTGTGGATTCCCGGCTCGGTCATCCCCCTCAAATCAAATACCCGGTCCAGTTGCTCCTGCGACAGCAAACCCTTTTCGAGAACGAGCTCCCGGATCCCTTTGCCGGAACGGAGCGATTCTTTGACAATCTCTGCGGCTGCGAGGTACCCGATATGCGGATTCAACACCGTCACGATGCTCGTGCTGTTTTCTGCATAGGACCGACAGCGCTCCTCATTGGCCGAAAGTCCGTCAAGGCAGAACCGGGTGTACACCCCGACGGCATTTCCCAGGATACCTATCTCATGGAGAAGGTTGAACGCCACGACCGGCATCATCACATTGAGCTCAAGTTGTCCCGCCTGCGCGGAGAGAAGAATCGTGGTGTCGCATCCGATAACCTGGAAGCAGACCTGGTTCACCATTTCGGCCATAGAGGGATTGACCTTGCCCGGCATGATCGACGAACCGGGTTGGACGGCCGGGAGGTTGATCTCCGCGAGCCCTGTGGTTGGGCCAGATCCCATGAGCCGGATATCGTTCGAGATACGGGAGAGATCCTGCGCAAAGTTCCGAACGGCCCCTGAAAGTTCCACGAACGGTCTGAGACTTTGCATCGCCTCAAAGTAATCCTCTGCCATGACAAACTCCATGGCAAGTTGCTTCTTCAACTGCTGCACCATCAAGGAACGGTACTGCGGGTGGGCGTTGAGCCCGGTCCCTGTTGCCGTGCCGCCGATCCCCAGTTCCCTGCACGCTTCCGAGGCCCTCGCGATCGTCTCCCGGTGCTTTCGAACGTTGACGCCATACGCGGTAAATTCCTGACCCAACCGGACCGGCGTCGCATCCATCAGGTGTGTCCGGCCCGACTTGACCACCGTATCAAATTCCTTTCCCTTCCCCAACAACGTCCGTTCCAATTTCTCCAAAACCGGCAGGAGCGTCCGTATCTCGATCAGGGCGGCGATACGAATCGCGGTCGGGCACACGTCATTCGTCGACTGTGCCATGTTCACGTGGTCGTTCGGACTGACGAGGTTGTAATCCCCCTTTTCTCCCCCCAGGATCTCAATGGCGCGGTTGGCAAGGACCTCATTACAATTCATGTTATGTGATGTCCCGGCCCCGGCCTGATAGACATCGACGACAAACCACTCCCGCAGTTCTCCCGCTAAAATCTCGTCGGCAGCTTGGATGACGGCGTCGGCGGTCGGGGGAGCAAGCAGACCAAGTTCTTTATTGACGATCGCGGCCGCACGTTTAATGTGGATGGTGGCATCGACATAGGCGGGCTTCGGTCTCAGCCCGCTGATCGGAAAATTCTCGAGCGCCCGCAACGTCTGGATGCCATAATAGGCCTCCGCGGGAACCTGGCGTTCCCCGAGTGAGTCCTTTTCCCTGCGTGTCCTCATGGGCGTTCATCCTTCCTGGTGGAGCGTTTCCGGGCCGGCTTCCCCGCCATCCGTGTCAAGGGTCCGATGATGACGTAATGGCAACCTCAACTTCAATGACGGTGAGGGCACGGCGGATATCGGCCGGAGCGAGCTCCACCAAAAACCCTCGTTTGCCGCCATTGATATAGATGCGCGGCAGGTCGAATATAGTCTTTTCGGCATAGACTGGCAACCGGTTCCGCGTACCGAACGGGCTTGTACCCCCGAACTGGTATCCTGTATGCTTCAGCGCATTGGCAGAGGAGGCGGCTTCGACTCTTTTCACTCCAA
>JBBEBV010000245.1:2001-3305 GCA_040882165.1 Bacteroidota bacterium | reverse complement strand
CCAATAACATAAATTTTGCAATGATTTCTTCATAAGCAGGGATGGCGCTTTCGTGGGGTGGTATGTTCAATATCCGTGACCTTCTTCGTCTTTCCTCCGTTCCCCGGATCGGTCCGCACAAGATCCGCGCCCTTGTCTCCTACTTCGGCGATCCTACCGAGGTACTCGCCGCAACGCAGCGCGCACTCATGAAGGTGAAGGGGATCGATAAGAAACTCGCCTCGAATATCGCAAGCCACCAAGGCGAGGCCTTCGCGAAAGAACAGCTCAAACGACTGAATGCCGTCAATGGAAAGATTGTCACGATCTGGGATAAGGATTATCCCGACCTGCTGAAGAAAATCTACGACCCGCCGGCACTCTTGTACGTGCTCGGCGCTTTCTCTCCGGCGGACAGACATGCCATTGCCATCGTCGGGACGCGGCACGCGACTCCATACGGCAAGCAGACTGCGGAGGGTTTGAGCCGCGACCTCGGCCGGCTGGGAATGACCGTGACAAGCGGTTTGGCGCGCGGCATCGATACCGTCGCCCACCATGCAACCCTCCAGGCCGGTGGAAGGACCATCGCAGTCATCGGGTCCGGATTGGACGTCCCCTATCCCCCGGAAAACAGGAAGCTCCTCGAGCGGATCGCCGACCATGGGGTTGTGGTGTCGGAGGTCCCAATGGGGGGAAAGCCGGATGCGCAGAACTTCCCCCGCCGCAACCGCATCATCAGCGGATTATCGCTGGGGACCGTCGTGATTGAATCGGGAGAGGATGGCGGGGGGATGATCACGGCGACGCTTGCCCTCGATCAAAACAGGGAGGTGTTCGCGGTGCCGGGAAATATCTCCGAGAAACGAAGCGCCGGGCCTAATAAGCTCATCAGGGATGGGAAGGCTAAGCTCATCACCAACGTTGACGACATCGTGGTGGAACTGAGGCACCACCTTCGTGGACTGATACAGCAAGAGCGCAAGTCCGAGCCGGAGGTCGAACTTACGCTCTTCGAGCGAAAACTTCTGGATGTCCTGGGGGCCGATACCCTTCAGATCGATACGGTCGCGGAGATGGCGGCGCTTTCTACTTCCGATGCGCTGGTTACCCTGCTTTCACTGGAGTTCAAGGGTCTGGTTCAGCAACTCCCCGGGAAACAATTTCTGCGTGTTTGAGAAGCAGGATGATGAAAAGGTTCCCCAAGGGGGAACAAGACTTTGGCGGAGTCCCCGACCTCTAGAAGCCATATCAAACAAATATTCCAACGGGGTTACCTGCGGTTCAGAAATATATCTCACCCCTTTGGGGTTTCTCTATCCGCT
>JBBEBV010000245.1:0-1901 GCA_040882165.1 Bacteroidota bacterium | reverse complement strand
TAGGCCTACCTGATGATGGCCACGAAAAGGTTACCGCCCCACATAAGGGACGTGATCCCTTTGGGGTCATGCGGCACATTGGAGGCGGTCTCACAAAATAAATAGAAATGGATTTATGGCCACAAGAAGGCAAAGCAGGAATCAGCCGTAGGCCTACCTGATGATGGCCACGAAAAGGTTACCGCCCCACATAAGGGACGTGACCCTTTTGGGGTCATTCGGCACATTGGAGGCGGTCTCACAAAAGAAATGTGTTAGCATTTCTCAACTGGGATCCAAGCACGGTTCCAAATTGTAACACGCTGACGCGTGCTACTTCAGTAGGCCTCCGGCTCCCCCTCTCCTATTGTGTACAGAGTGGGGTGTCGGCAAAGCTTGCTTTTCCACGACCCCGAAGGGGTCACATATTGATAGGTCGGGGTGAAACCCCGACATAACAAAAAAACAAATATCAGGAACCCTGAAAGGGTTCAATACCGCCGGGGGCATAAAACAACAGATGCGATAGCATCTGACAATTTGGATCAACGTTTATTCCATTCCGGCATCACTCCCCACCGGCAGACCAGGGGGGTGTAAGGCCGTTCATGCGCGCATAGGCAATGGATTGGCCGAGGTGTTCGTGCGCGTGCGTGACGATCACGAGATACACGTTCCGGTAGTTCGTATCCCGGCCGAACATCTTCGTCTGCTTCTCGAGATCTGCATCAGACGCTTCCATGGCAGCCTTCCTGACATGAGCAAAAGAGGCCTTCATCATCTCGACAATCTTCGCTTTCTCGGTGATCTTCTTCTCATAATCGCGATCAAGAGTAGGGGGCTTGACTCCGGCGAAGGAGAGAATGAAATAATTCCCTCCCGCGAGATGTGCAAAAACCTCCCCGATCGAACGAACTCCCTCAGCAGGGCGCCACGCATATTTTTCTGCAGGGGTTGCTTCAGCAAGACCGACCAACTTTTTTTCTACGTCGGCCAGGTTTGCCATGAACTCGCCGGCAAGAGCGCTCTTTGCCATGCCGCTCTTTTCCTGGGCGACGGCCAAAGTCCCGAAGAGCATCAGGATCATCATACAGCCTTGAGCAAGTTGTTTCATACTGCTTCCCTCCTGTGTGGTGGATGTGGTGCGATAACGGGGTTTGCAACTTTCCCCGGTGAGATGAAAGATGTCTTCGAGATGACCGGCGGGGCTTTATAAGCCTTTAGCCCGCCATCTTGATGTCGAGCAGAATCTTGGCCTGTTCGAGAGCGCGGCGGGATTTGACCTCGACGCGAATCCCTCTCCCTTCAACATACTTCCTTGCGGTGACCAGCTGGCGGATCAACTCTTTTGAGAGACGGCTCCCCTGAGCGAGTGCAACGGCCTTGTCGCCCAGCACGAACGAAACAACGAAATACCCGTTGCGCACAGTCAGGAAGAGAAGATTTCTCTTGCCAAGAAGCAGTTTCTTCGTCCAACCAATGGTCTTGCCGTAATACTTCCATTCCTCGACGACGGGTCCACGGACATGTCCCTTTAATTCATCCCAGTACCTGCTTCTCCCCTTCAGGGCTTTCGCAAACAAGGCGGCGGTTGGTTTGGTGGACTTGTCCAGAAACACGTTTTGCATCATTGGTCCAGGTTAAAGGATGCTGGCGCATTGAGGGCAGGATTTGCCTATCTCCCCTTTGTGAAACGCTGACGCGATCCTCAGTCATAGGCTTCCGTCTACCTCTTCGCTTTCCTACGTGTGCTTCGTGTCTTTCGTGTTCGTCGTGAAGAAAGAGCGGGTGCCGCCGGTGGGGCGGGAGAAATCGGTTCTTTCGTGTTCACCGAGAGAATCGCCTCGCACAATAGTTCGATGTTCCTATTGAGATTGAACCGTATGATGAAATACCATGGCGCAATTGTGAATACCAACGCC
>JBBEBV010000244.1:19800-21476 GCA_040882165.1 Bacteroidota bacterium | reverse complement strand
TTGAGGATCGCTTACGCGATCCTTCGTAATAAGCCTCCGGCGGTTGAAGGTTAGCCGCGGACTGTTATCCAATTTGAGGATCGCTTACGCGATCCTTCGCAGGGAGACTCCGGCAGTTGAAGGAACCTTACTTCTTACTTTCTTCCCGGACGAGACACGTGTTCACTGTTTACTGTTCCCTCTTCACGGTTCACTTTTTTGAGACTCTCCATGGTTCAATATCAACTCTTCATCAACTCCGAATTCGTCGATTCTCTTTCAAAAGCGACCTTCGACTCCATCAACCCGTTCAACCAGGAAGTAGTTGCCAGGATTGCGCGGGCAAATGCCGAGGATGTGAGGCGGGCCGTCGCTGCGGCGCGGAAGGCGTTTGATGAGGGACCCTGGCCCCGCATGCCTCGTGAAGAGCGCGCAGCATTGATCAAAGCTGTGGCGGACAAGATCAACGAACGGTCGAAAGAACTCGTTGCCCTCGAGGTTGCCGACTCCGGCTCGACGATCCGCAAAGCGAAAGAGGACGTCTACCTCTCGGCTCGATTTATGAATTACTGCTCAAAGATGGCCACCATGGAGCTTACGGAGCCGATCGAGGGACTCAGCAAACCGGGTTTCAGCAAGAACATGATCCTTCGCGAGCCAATCGGCGTAGTCGGAGCGATCATCCCCTGGAACTTCCCCCTCAAGATGGCGGTCTGGAAATTAGGCCCCGCCCTCGCAGCCGGAAACACCGTCGTCCTGAAGCCCTCTGAGCTCACTCCCTGCACCGCCATGGAGTTGGCGAAGATCGTACAGGAGATCGGCTTTCCCCCGGGAGTTGTTAATATTATACCGGGATTCGGCGAGGATGCAGGGGAAGAGCTTGTCCGCAATCCGCTGGTCGATAAAATCTCCTTCACCGGTTCCACCGCTGTCGGAAAAAAAGTGATGGCGCTGGCTTCTGAAAACCTCAAAAAGGTCACGCTGGAATGCGGGGGCAAATCGGCCAACATCGTTCTGGACGACGCCGACCTCGATCTTGCGGTCGATGGCGCCATGTATGCCATCTTCTACCATCAGGGACAGTGCTGCGAGGCGGGCACTCGCCTCTTCCTGCCAAAGAAACTGCATGGCGAGTTCCTCGCCAAACTCATTGAGAAAACAAGAAAACTGAAAACAGGCGACCCGGCCAACCCCACGACCGATCTCGGTCCCGTTATTTCAAAAAGGCAACAGGAACGCGTGCTGGGCTATATCACAAAAGGGAAGGAGCAGGGTGCTCAGGTCGCGATCGGCGGAGCGGCTCCTGCCGACCCGGCCCTGGCAAAAGGCTTCTTCGTCGAACCGACGATCTTTACCAACGTGGACAACAGCATGACGATCGCGCAGGAGGAAATTTTCGGTCCCGTGCTCTCCGTGATCACCTATGAGACCGACGATGAGGCCATCGCGATGGCGAACGATTCGATCTACGGACTCGGCGGCGGCGTCTGGTCGAAAAACCCCGAGCGCGCCATGAACGTCGCCAAACGCCTTCGCACCGGGACAGTCTGGATCAACGAGTGGCATCTGATCAGCGAGAAAGCCCCCTTCGGCGGTTACAAACAGAGCGGCATCGGCCGCGAGTTCGGGATGGACGGGTTGAAGGAATATACCGAAACGAAGCATCTGCATATAGACGAGCTTGGAAGCCGGGAGAA
>JBBEBV010000244.1:13094-19700 GCA_040882165.1 Bacteroidota bacterium | reverse complement strand
AAAGTTCGAAGTTTAGAGTTTGAAGTTCGAAGTCAGGGATGAATGCCTGCGGAAGGGAGGATAGTGGGAGAATGGGCACATTCAGGAGTTTTGAGGAAATCGATGCATGGCAGAGGGCTAGAGTTCTGACAAAACGCGTTTATGAAATATCAAGAACCGGAGAATTTGCCCGTGACTTCGCTTTGCGAAATCAGATTCGGAGGGCTTCGGTCTCCATTATGTCCAATATTGCGGAAGGGTTCGAGCGTGGAGGCACGAAGGAATTTATCCAGTTCCTTTCAACCGCCAAAGGCTCTGCCGCCGAGGTCCGGAGCCAACTCTTCGTTGCCTTGGACCAGAACTATATCACCAAGGAGACTTTTCGAGAACTCTCTGACACATCGAGCGAAATCAGTCGAATGCTCTCCGGGCTGATGACGTATCTTCGAAGAACAGACTTGAAAGGGGTAAAATACAAAAGCACTTAATCCTTCCTTCAAACATTAAACTTTGAACTTTAAACTTTTGCCCGAACATCCATGGATATTAAAAACAAGTCGGTCCTCGTTCTCGGCGGCTGGGGCCTTGTCGGCTCGGCGGTCTGCCGGCAGATGATGCATGAAGAGCCGAAGCGCATCATCGTCACCTCCCTGCTGGAATCCGAGGCCAGGGAAGCCGTCGCCACTATGCAGCATGAATACCCGAAGGCCGGAAGGAATTTCTTCGTCCCTTGGTGGGGAAATATCTTCGTCCGGCACGAACTGAAAGACACGCCGCGTGAGGAGATCCTCAGGAACGAACAGACCCGGGCGGTCCTTATCGACGACCTGTTGGACGAGCTGACCCTCGAGGTGGTCAGGCGCTCCTCCATCTACCGGCTCATGGACCAGTATAAACCGGACATCGTCATTGACTGCATCAACTCCGCAACGGCGATCGCCTACCAGGACCTGTTCCAGAGCGCGCGGGAAGTCCGCAAGTCCATCAAACAAGCAAGGGGTGGATCCGCCTCGAAGCTTGTCGAACAAACCGAGCGGCTGCTTGCCACGCTCTACACGCCGCAATTGATCCGCCACGTCCAGCTTCTCTACCGTTCGATGCAGTTGGTGGACACGACGATTTACGTCAAGATTGGCACGAGCGGCACCGGCGGCATGGGATTGAATATCCCGTACACGCATAGCGAGGAGAGACCGTCGAGCGTCCTTTTGAGCAAATCCGCCGTAGCAGGTGCCCATACGATGCTGCTGTTCCTCATGGGACGCACACCCGACGCTCCGATCACGAAGGAGATCAAGCCCACGGCTGCCATCGCCTGGAAACGGATCGGGTTTGGAGAGATCAAGAAACGCGGAAAAACCATCGAACTGTACGACTGTCCACCCGACCGTGGTGTCCAACTGACCGGAACGTTGAAACTCAAAATGGAGAATTCCCCCGCCCAATCTCTGCAGCGCCCCTTGCGCTCCGTTTTCATCGACACAGGAGAAAATGGTATTTTTTCTCGCGGTGAATTCGAAACAATTTCGACACCCGGTCAAATGGAGTTTGTGACGCCGGAGGAGATCGCCGAATCGGTACTCTATGAAATCCGTGGGGGCAACACGGGTCATGACATCATCAACGCCCTCGATAATGCGACCCTGAACCCCACTTACCGCGCCGGATTCATGGTCGAAGCGGCCATGCAGCAGATGAAGAGACTCGAGAAAGAGCACAACACCAAAAGCGTGGCGTTCGAGATTCTCGGCCCTCCCCGCCTTTCCAAACTGTTGCATGAAGCCCACCTTTTGCAGCTCGCATACGAAACCATGCTCTCGGTCGCCAAATCGTCGGCGAAACTCATGGCATGGACGCTGGAGGATCTCGTCAAAAGGGATGCTGATATTCGGTCACGGATCATCTCCATCGGGATCCCGATCCTGCTCTCCGACGGCAAAACACTTCTCCGCGCCGACGAGATCAAAGTCCCCCCCTACCGCGGGGAAAACGAGCTTTCCATTTCCGCGAAAGCCGTCGATGCATGGGCGCATGACGGATGGATCGACCTTCGCGTCAAAAATATGGAGCACTGGAAGAGACGCTTTTCAACCATCATGCAGGATGTGAAGGACATCCCGGCAATGGAAAGTTCGTCCCGCAGCTTCCGGAACAAAGCGTACTGGAACGACTTCCGGGAGATCGATCCCGGAAAGATGGTCGGTTGGATCTTCTCGGAGGAGGAAAAAGGGAAACGCATGAAGGCGTGACAGAGGAAAAAAAAGACTCATCCCCAGAGCCACTCATCAATCATCAAGAGGTCATGATGGCAGACGCCACACGCATATTGTTGGTCGAAGACGAGGAAGAATTGATCCGCATCGTGGAGACCGTTTTCCACGACGAGGGATATGAAGTTCGCACCGCGATGAGCGGTGAGGATGCCGTCTCGATACTCGCAAACTACATTCCCGAAATCATTATTTCGGATGTGAAGATGGCGAACATGGACGGGTTCGGATTGCTCGAGTGGGTGAGGAAGAACCCCGCGACAACATCCACCCCTTTCATTTTCCTCACCATTATGGACGACCGGGACTCCGTTTTGCGCGCGGAGGCCTTAGGGGTGGCCGGCTACATGACAAAGCCGTTCGATGTGGAAGAACTGTTAGGAAAAGTACGGAGTGTGTTGGGGAAGAAGTAAAGAGGAGCGAGACAAAAAAATAGATGCCGGTGCTTTGTGGCAGCGGCACCAGTGGAACAACGCACTTCTCCTGCACCCTACTCGTAGCGCAACGCTTCGATCGGATCGAGGTTGGCCGCCTTCCATGCGGGGTAAACACCAAAGACCACTCCGATCACGGAGCAGAGGGCAAACCCGAGTAGTGCCCAATCAAGGGGGAAGACCGGCGGGACGGAAAATGCCAGCGCTGTAAGGTTCCCGCCGACAATACCTACCAGGATTCCGACGATCCCGCCAATCTGACACAGGACGATGGCTTCCGTAATGAACTGGCCAAGGATGTTGGAGCGCCGCGCTCCGATCGCTTTGCGGATGCCGATTTCTTTCGTCCGCTCCGTCACCGAGACCAGCATAATGTTCATAATGCCGACACCGGCTGCGAGCAGGGAGATGAAACTAATGAACCCCACACCCAGCTTAATATAAAGCGTAAACTCGTTGAATGTCCCGATCAGCGAGTCGTTCGAGAAAACGGAGAAATCATCCTCGGCCCCCGGATCGACCTTGCGGAGGGTCCGTAGGATCATGCGTGTTTCTTCCAGGCATTCATCGTACACCTCCGCCCCCTTTGCCTTCACCATGATGTTGAGGGACCGCTGTTTGCCGAACTGCTCCATGAAGGTGGTCAAGGGGACGGCGACGAAATTATCACTACTCCCTCCCAACGATGCCCCCTTCGATTCAAACGTGCCGATCACGCTGTACCGCTGGCTGTTGATCTTAATCTGCGAACCCACAGCTCCTCCCCGGGGAAACAATTTTGCCTCAACATCGCGCGCGATGATCGCAACGGGGTAGGAGTGAATCAAATCGTTGTCGGTGATGGATCGCCCTTCCTTGATCGTCCAGTTGTTCGTCGGGATCCCTTCCGGGGTCTCGCCCGCGACACCGACGTTGGGATTGGTCTTCTCTCCCGACAGGAGGCTGATGGTATTTCCGCCATTCCACCCCTCGATGCCGACATGCTCTGCCGTCGTGAGGCGTTCCGCGACGGTCCGGGCCTGGGCGTAGGTAATGTCCTTACGCTTCCGCGCCTGCATCCAGGCTTCCCGGCCCGCCATCAGCGGCATTTTCTGGATCTGGAACGTATGGGTTCCAAGGTTGCTCAAACCGCTCTCAATGCTGTTCTGCAACACGCGTACGGCAGTCATGACCCCGATGATCGAAAACACTCCCACACCGATACCCAGCAGGGTGAGGACCGAACGAAGTTTGTTCGCCTTGATGGCGTTGAGCGAAATGGTTATGATTTCCTTGAATTCCATAGATCTGGACCGCCTGAAAGCAGTGTTAGAAAATTCCAAACTCCAAATGTTAAAACCTTGGGATTTGGGATTTGGGATTTGATTTTTGTTTACTCATACCGCAACGCATCCACCGGATCGAGGCGGGAAGCCCTGAAGGCAGGGAGAAATCCCGAAACCACTCCGACAAAAACCGAAACGAGCAGGGCAATCCCCACAACGCTCAACGGCATGGCCGTCGGTAAGACCTGATCGATGATCAGGCTGAGCGGGAATGCTATGGCTAGTCCAATGACACCGCCGAGAAGACACAGCGCAGCCGATTCAACGAGAAACTGTAACAGGATGGTCCTGCGGGGAGCGCCAATCGCCTTGCGGATTCCAATTTCCCTGGTTCGCTCCGTCACGGAGACGAACATAATGTTCATAATCCCGATCCCACCGACAAAAAGGGCCAACCCGGTGATGAATAACCCCACACCGGCAATAACCACACCGATGCTGTTGAATGTTTGAACCAGGATCTCCTGCTGATTGATCGCGAAATCGTCTGCCTCTTTTGGCTTCAAACCACGGCTTTTCCGCATGATCCCCCGGACCTCTTCCTTGGCATTCTCCACATCCTCCAGACTGGCTGCTTTGACCATGACCTGGATCCCCTGCCGCGCATGGGCAAACTCCTTGAAGAAGCGGTTGATCGGTACATAGACACGGTTATCGAGGCTCTCCATCCCCAGGATGCTTCCCTGTCGGTCAAAAACCCCGACCACCCGGTATGCATAGTTCCCGACCTTGATGGACTTTGCGATCGGATTTTCATTGGGAAACAGGTTCATTGCAACATCGGATCCGATGACTGTGACCGGCCGGCCACCGTCGGACTCCATGGCGGTGAAGAAACGACCGAAGGCGATATCGGCGCCGGAGGTCTCCGTGAAACCCTCCGTTGTGCCGACCACCACGACATCCTCGACCACCTTCCGCTCGTACTTGACCTTGCGCCGCGTCCCCGTTGCCGGGGCCACCGCTTTCGCCAACGTGGCCTGCTTTTCCAGATCCTTCGCATGCTTGATACGAATATCCTTCCGGTTCCGGATCAGCCACCACTCCTGTCCTCCCCCCCATGGCCATTTCTGCACGTACAGCACGTCCGCCCCGATCGCAGCGATGCTCTTGTTGAACGCGCGATCGAGCCCTTCAATCGCGGTCCCCATGAGCGTCACCGAGACAATCCCGATGACAATGCCGAGCGTGGTCAACGCCGAGCGCATTTTGTTCGCCCGGATGGCCTGGAAGGAAATAAGCAATCCCTCCTTTACTTCATTAAAGAAAGAGCGCATGGTTATGCCGTTGTCGTTGTGTGAACCCTGGCGATTTTCCTGTTTTTCACTTTCTCATCATGCTCGACTTTGCCATCGCGGATACGGACGATTCTGTGAGCATGGGCGGCGATATCTTCTTCGTGCGTCACAAGAATAATCGTGTTCCCCTCACTGTGAAGAATGTCAAACAAACCCATGATTTCCTCTCCGGTCTTGCTGTCGAGGTTCCCGGTCGGCTCGTCTGCCAGCAGGATGGAGGGATTGGTCACAAGGGCCCGGGCGATGGCAACACGTTGGCGCTGGCCGCCCGAAAGCTCGTTCGGCTTGTGGTGGGCGCGGTCACCCAACCCGACACGTTCAATGGCCCCGTTTGCCTGCCGCTTGCGATCGGCCGAACCGACGCCGCCGTAAATCAAGGGTAGCTCGACGTTGTGAAGAACATTCGAACGGGCGAGGAGGTTGAAGGTCTGGAACACAAAACCGATCTCCTTGTTCCTGATCTTCGCCAACTGGTTGTCATTCATTTCACTCACGTTCGTGCCGTTGAGCTCGTAGAGACCCGAGGTCGGCGTATCCAGGCAGCCGATGACGTTCATCAGGGTCGACTTGCCGGAACCCGAGGGTCCCATGATGGCGACGTACTCGTTCTTCTGGATTTCAATGTCGACGCCGCTCAGAGCATGCACTTCCTCGTCCCCCATTTGGTACATCTTCTTGATGTTTGACAACCGGATCATTGGTGACATAAGGCTTCCTTAGTTAGTTGCTTAACTCTTTGATTTTCTTTTCCACGTTTTTCCGCTGATCATCGGACAAATTGGCCGAGAGGAGGCGCTGATACGTCTCCAGCGCTTCCTTCTTCTGCCCCTTGAGCTCATAGGCGCTCCCCAGGATCGAAACGGCCGGCCAGTAGTCGCCGTCCATGGTTAACGACTTCCTGAGGAGGTCGATCGCCCGATCCGCGTCCTTCTTCTGGACATACGCCTGGGCAAGGCGTGCGAAGGAATCAGCCGTATCCGGCCGCAGCTCGGTATACTTCGTAAAAGACCCGACGGCATCATCCGTGCGCTGATGGCGAAGATGGAAGAACCCTGTCACTCTCCAGGCTTTCCAGTCGGTTGGCCTGTTCCTGAGCAGGATCTTGTATTCGTTCTCCGCTTCGGCCATCTTCTTTTCTTTCTCAAACAGGGAGGCTTTGAACGATCTCCCCTGCACCTCGTCCAACCCGATGACTATTTCAGCTTCCTGCCAGGCCTTGTCCATGTCTCCCCCCATGATCCCGGGAGCCTGCTGGTAGTACCGTCCGAGACCGATATGGGCCTCGAGGTGTCGGGGATTG
>JBBEBV010000244.1:0-12994 GCA_040882165.1 Bacteroidota bacterium | reverse complement strand
ATTGCTGACCCAGAAAGATCATGCCGAGGCGATAATGCGCCTCGGCATTAGTATTATCTTTCTTGAGGATCGATTCGTACACTTCCTTTGCCGCATGCTGCTTTCCCGCCCGAGCAAATGCAAGTCCCTCCTCCAGCGTCTGGCCTTTGATGGACGTGGAAGCCCCCAGCACCAGGAACGCCAGGCCGGATGCAAGGGTGATCCTCATTTACTTCGCGTTCTCCGCAACACTGCTTCCCGTCTGGCGCGCATTCTTATTGTCCACCTTGACCTTGGAGCCATTCTCGAGATCCCGGTTGATCGCCTTGAAGGGTCCGGAAACAACCTCCGCCCCTTCCAGTCCTTCGCCGGTCACTTCCACATAGGCGTCGTTGCTCAGACCGCGTTTCACGACAACGGTTTTCGCAGCCCCGTCTGCGACGACAAAGACAACTTCGTCCAGCTTATCCTCTTCCTTCTTCCGGGCTCCGCCCACAAACTTTGCCTCTCCCTGCTGTGCCTCCTCGGGTTTTTCCGTGACTTTCGGCATGCGGACTGTGACCGACTGGATAGGAACGGCCAGGACGTCGTGATGCGTTTCCGTCTCGACATCGGCGGTCATCGACATCCCGGGTCGCAGGCGCACATCGTCGGGGGTATGGATGAGAATCCGAACTTCAAAATTTACCACTTCATCCTGCGTCCCCAATCCGCGCGACTTCGCCGTGTTCGCGATCTGGTACACGGTACCCACCAGCTTCCGATCCGTATAGGCATCGACCTCGATGCGTGCCGTATCCCCGACCGTCACCATGATGATATCGTTTTCGCCGACATCCACACGGGCTTCCATACGGGAAAGATCGGCCACCGTCATCATCTCGGTCCCCTGGGTGAAGGTACTTCCGCTCACCCGTTCCCCGAGTTCGGAGATCAACTGGCTGACAGCTCCATCCATCGGGGAGTAGACGGTGGTTTTCGCCAATGTCTCACGCGCCTCTTTCACTGACGCGGAGGACTGGTCATAAGAGGCTTTGGCGCTTTGGAACGTCGCCCTGGAGATATCCATTTCGGCGTCCGACACGAGTTTCTTCGCAAACAACTCCGTCATGCGCTTGTATTCTGCTTCAGCCTTGCTCAGGTTGGCCTGGTTAATAGCAAGGGCTGCCTGGGCACGCTCAAAGCCCGCCTGATAAGCGTCAGGCTTAATGCGAACGAGCAACTGTCCCCTGCGGACGCGTTGCCCCTCCCGCACGAGGAGATCGGTGATCTCGCCGCTGACCTCCGCATTGATCTTCACCTGTGTGACCGGCTGAATTTTCCCGGTCGCAGAAACGATCTGCGTGATCGTCTTCTTCTGGATCGGCTCGGTCTGAACCGCGAACACGGTCTCCCGGTTGCTTCCCAGGATCACCAGGAGGACGAGAGCGACGAGCACCACACCGATGACCGAGAAGATGATTATTTTCTTTTTGGACTTCTTACCGTTCGTAGCCATTCGAGAATACCCCGGGGAAAATGTGAGAAAATTATTGTTGAATGGAACCGAGTGCGAGTTCCAGGTTGCTTCTTGCCGAGAGATATTGGTACACGGCGTTGATCTTCGATGTCTGGGCACTATTATAGTTGTTCTGGGCGAACAGCAGGTCCAGGATCGTCCCGGAGCCGACATTATACTTTTCCTGATTCACTTTCAGGTTCTGCTCCTGATACTGTAAGCTCTTCATCGCGGCATCGTAGTTCTTTTCAGCAAACTCGAGTTGGAGCAGGGCACTGCGGAGTTCAACCTGGATCTTCCGCTCGGTATCCTGAAGGTTCACTTCCGAATTCTTCTTCGCAACCATCGCTGATTGCTCTGCCTGGTTGGTCCGGAATCCGGAAAAAAGCGGCAACGAGAACGACAGACCCCAATTGAAACTGCGCGTGTTCTTGAAATCGTCGAATTCACTGATCGCGCGATTGTTGCCGCTCAAGCCATAGCCGGTGCTTGCCGTGATCCGCGGGTAGTATCCGCTCCGCGCGATCGTCACGCCGGACTCGGCTGCATAGTAGTTCTCCTTGGACGCCTGGTAGTCGAGACGGGATCCCAACGCTGTTTCCACCAGCCGCCGGAAATCCTGCATCGCACTCTTGTCCATCATCGCATTGGCAGCGGTCAACTCTTGGGGGATGGTTGAATCTTCGATCGTGTACGTTTCCGTCACGTCAAGGCCGATGAACGCGACCAGATTCGCGCGCGCATTATCATAGTCGTTTTGTGCTTGCACAAGACGTACTTCGTCCTGGCCGACCTGCGATTGCTGCTGATACACATTGACCAGGGACGCCGAACCGAGGCGCGCAGTCTCCTGAACACGCTCCAGTTGCTGTTCATTGTACTTCAGGCTCGATTCTGCGACTTCCAGGAGTCGCCGGGTGCGCAAGACCTCATAGAAGAGCCTGCGGGTCTGATAGACAACGCTCTGGCGCGTCCGGGATAAGCCATACTCGCTCGAGATGGCGTTCGAGGAGGCCTGGTTCAACGTTGATGTGTTGGAAAACCCATCGAACACCGTCATGGAAGCGCCGATGGAAGAGGAAAAGCTCCGAACACTGGTCGAGGGAAGTTTTTGCCCATCAGGCAAAAAACTCTCCCCGGTGTTCCCTCTCCAGTCCGAACTCAAGCCGACGCTGGGTAGAAAGTTGCCATAAGAGGAAAGAACGATTGCCTGCTCACGCTCGAGGTTGTTTTGCGCCTGCCGAACCGTTGGATTCAGTTCCAGGGCGATCTCAACCGCCCTGCTCAGCGTGAGAAGCTTCGGCTGGGAATTCGATTGAGCAAACGCTCCCATTGCGAGGAACAATGTCAGAGCGATGGTGGTGAAAAGCTTCGTCATGATGAAAATCTCCGGAAGATGAAGGGATGAAGGTAGTTGGATTTCAAGGGAAAATTCATAGTAATAGACGTTGGAGAACCCATAAAGTTTCAGTGAAACTTTAAGAAAGCGGGTAAAAGCGTATAGACCAATAAAATCGAGGAAGGTTACGCGGGTTTATGTAGGCCGTCCCATCACGTCCTCTTTCACGCTCAGGAGATACTCCAGCGCAGCATCGTGCTCATTCGGAATGACGCCATCGAGAATGGCTTCGGTGATGGCGGATTTGAGGATCCCCACCATTTTGCCCGGCTGCAGGCCGCACACAGCCATAATTTCCTCCCCCTTGACCGGGGGTTGCCACGTGCGCCAGTGGTCCTTTTCCTCGACCTCCTGCATCTTCCGGACAACAAGGTCATAATTGGTTCGAACCTGTTCCACAAGCTTCGGGTTCTTTGAAGTGATGTCCGACCGGCACAAAGTCATCAGGTCGTCAATATCCTCTCCGGCATCAAACAGGAGTCTCCGCACCGCAGAATCCGTTACTTCTCCATCGACGAGCGCCATCGGACGAAGGTGAAGCCGGACGAGTTTCTCTACATAACCCACATATTCGAGCGGAAGTTTCATGCGCCGAAAGATCGGTTTCACCATCCGCGCACCGAGCTCCTCGTGGCCATGGAACGTCCAACCGATCCCCTCTTTGAATGCTTTCGTCTTTGGCTTGGCAATATCATGCAGGAGCGCAGCCATCCGGAGCCAGACGTTTGTCGTTCCTTCGCTGATATTGTCCAGCACTTTCAACGTATGAAGGAAAACATCCTTGTGATGATAGTCGCGACGCTGGTCGACACCGGCGAGCAACGCGACCTCCGGAAAGACAACCTTCATCACGCCCGCATCGAACATCAGTTTCAGACCGACGGAGGGTTTGGGACTGGAGAGGATCTTGAGAAACTCGTCGCTGATCCGTTCCTGGGAAACAATTTTCAACCGCTCCCCCATGCTCTGCGCAGCCTGGAATACGGATGGGGCGATCACAAAATCCAGTTGTGACGCGAACCGGAAAGCACGCATGATCCGGAGGGGATCGTCGTCGAAGGTGACCCCGGGATCCAGTGGCGTGCGGAGGACGCGTTCCTCCAATGCTCCCTGACCGTGGAACGGATCGATCACTGTTCCGAAATCTGCCGCATTCAGCGAGACGGCGATGGCATTGACGGTGAAGTCCCTGCGCGCCAGATCATCCTCCAGCGTCCCGACCTCCACCAGAGGCTTGCGCGAGGACTTGTTGTAGCTCTCCTTCCGGGCGCCGACGAACTCCAGTTTGAGTCCCGGCATCCCCGCCTCATCGTTGAGCTGCAACATGGCAGTCCCGAAGTTCTCGAAGAGAACAAGGTTCGATCGACCCATCATGCGGGCGACGCTTTTGCCAAACTCCATCCCGTTTCCGACGACGACAATGTCGATATCCGTGACGGTCTTCCCGAGCAGCAGATCCCGAACGTATCCTCCCACGACAAACGTGCGGATTCCTCCTTCATCGGCCAGGGATCCGATCCGTTTCAGAAGCGGCTCTTTGATATCGATCTGTTGCACACCCATCAGACGACCCGTACTTTCTGACCCTTGATAATCCCCAGGATCTCCTCCGCCACCTGGAGTGCCTGCAACCCGTCCCTTCCGGAGACGGGAGGCGTTGTGCCCGTTTGCACCGACTGAACGAATAACTCCAGCTCATGCTTGAGCGCGTTCACCTCATGGACCTCCGGCTGTTCGTATACGATCACCCGCTTCCGATGCCCCTGATCGATTTTCCCCAGCATCATGGTCGGTGCGACGCTGGTGTCGTTCTCATCGACCAGGCGGAACACCTCAGCGAGCCCCTGCGAAAAGTCGATGGAGATGTAGGCATCCGTCTGGAACATCCGCATCTTGCGCATCTTGCTCTGCGAAATGCGGCTCGCCGTGACGTTCGCCACGCATCCGTTCTCGAATTGCAGCCGGGCGTTCGCGATATCGAGGCTGTCGGAAACCACGGCCACCCCGTTCGCATCGATCCGCGTAACGGGGGACTTGACGAGACTCAGAATGAGATCGATGTCGTGGATCATCAGGTCGAGCACGACAGCGACATCCGACCCGCGCGGGTTGAACTGCGCCAGCCTGTGCGACTCGATAAAAAGGGGGGCAAGCCGGAGATGCTCGATAGCCAGGATGGCAGGATTAAAGCGCTCGATATGTCCGACCTGAATCCTGAGGTTGGCCGCTTCGGCCATCTTCACGAGCTCCTCCGCGTGACTGATCTTTTCCGTAATCGGTTTCTCGATGAAGACATGCACACCGCGTTCGAGCGCCTTGCGTGCAACCTCGAAGTGACTCTTCGTTGTCGTCGCAATGCTGACAGCCTGAACACCCGACAAGAGGCTCTCAAGGGAGTCGAACGCGCGTGTTCCGTGCTCCGCGGCAATTCGCTGCGCTCGCCCCCCCTCCACGTCATACACGCCGACGAGATCCGCGGAAGCGATCTGCGCCAGCATGCTTGTGTGAAGGCTTCCGAGATGCCCGCAACCGACCACGCCGATCCTGAGCTTCATACAAGTACCCGATTCGATGGTTCAGGAAATACAAATTTCATTAAGGGTGAAATGAGGGAAAAACAATATTTCCCCGCGATGCCTTTGTCAGGGCGACGTGGGCCCGGATCCGCCCGGACCTGTTCCCTGCACGAAACCTACAATACGATCGAAGCCCCCGTACCGTGGCTCAAGGTAGTAAACAAAAGCGCTGTACACGTTGACCGTACGCCAGTCATTTCCTTCGAGACTCACCCAATCATGGTTCCCGAGGGTATACTGGTAATCATGCAATCCGCGCTTGAGCAACACAAGCGTCCTGAAGCGGTTCGTCCCCTCATCGTATCGAAGCCGGTAACCGGCAGACGGCCTCCAACCGTTGAAATCCCCTACAACCATGACAGAGTCCCCGGGGGGAGGGTCGAGGATCAACTCAAACTGGAACGGAACATACTCTGCAAAGCGCGATCCGGTCGTCAGGAGCGAAACACCATTGTTGTCCCGCGGCGCCGACTGCAAATACCTGCTGACATCCGCCCCGGACCGCGGACGAAGCTGAACTCCCTCGGGGTAGTCCGTCACGTTCCGAAGATCGATACGCCGGTATTCACTTCCCGGCTGGACGTTCTCGATCACGAACTTCAACCTGGATGTCCCGATCCCTTCGACAAACGTCGTAGAACTGAACACGCCGGCATCGATGCGCCAGGGATGATACAGTTGGCGGTTCTTGATGATATCCACCCTCGTGAGGTAGGGAACGAGCAACCGGCGTTCGCCGTCCGCGTCGGCATCGGGGATCACCACGCCGACCTCCACCCTGTGCACTTTGTTCCATGGGTGCACCCCGGAGGCGAGTTGCCGGTTCGCAATCTTCATGACGGGGCGCACCAGGTTCTCCACCACATAGAACCTGCCACGTGCAAGGATCTGGCTCCACTCTTCGTCCAGAAGTTCAAACAGGTAGTTGCCGGACTGTGCAAACTGGTCGATTCCGGCAATGCCGGGGAGTTTGAATCGATACTGAAACCGATACCCGCGTACCCCTGCCGGCGCAAATTCATACAGGATGGGAACACGTGCCCGATTCGCCGTTTCATTATTGATAAACGATGTCCCGGTCGGTTTCCAGTCCCGGTCGCAGTGGATGACCCTGAGTCGAACGTTTTCAGGCACCTCGCCTTTAAGATCAAACTCCACGGTGATCGGATCCCCACCCATTCCGGCAACCGGAATCTCTGCTTTCGTCGTGCCGCTCATGCGCATCCCTACGATCCGATCAGAAAGAATCTCCTGCGCCGTCAGGGTGGTCCACCCAACCAGTATCGTCAGCACAACTGTCCTCATCACCTTCCCCGTTTGTAGAGTGTATAATAGACGAGCTCCGTCTTGGATATTCCCAAACCGGAAAACGTCCGCGTCATGAGCGGCTGAAGAGAATCGGAAACCAGCCGGTCCGGTGTGGGGGAGCGGTCAATGATGTAGTCGGGTTGTACCACCCGGAGGTAACGTCCGGAGATCATTCCTTCGTCATAACTCATCCCCTCAAAAGCCGCCTTGACCACGGGGGTAAGCAGTCCGGAGGTTTCGTACATTTTCCTCCCGGAGACGTAACCAATCAGTCCCGCATCGGGAGCCAGAACCGTCGCATCCTCCGCGGTGTTTGTCCGGAGCCAATGAGCGATCGGTCTTATACATTCCTCCATGCCCATCGTGAAGTTGCGCATATGAGGCACAACGCGGGATTGGTAGACATATTGATTCTGCGCCAGCGAAACACCGGCCAGGAGCAGCACAACCCCCATGGCCTTCTGCGGTGACAACATGGAGAGGCGCTCAAGCTTTTTGATCGACCACACCGCATAGAAGATAAGGAATGGGATCACCGGCAACAGGTCGCGCGACGCCACCGGGACATGGAACAGGAGATAGACCGCCGGTAGAGCGACCGTCCAAATCAAGGGAAAGCCATCCTCGCGCAACATCCACCATCCACGGTTCCGCACAATCCAGAAAAGGCCCGCGAGCAGGGTCACGATCACGACTCCCTGGGTGGCACCCAGGATATTCACCGTCGACAACCACACACCGAGATAGGTCGCAGGATCGAACCCGGCGGCGAAGGCTTTCTGAAACAAAAGGGGAACGATCGATCCAAAGTGAACAAAGGCGATGACCAGCCACACGCCGACCACGACGCCGAACACCAGCATCGAGCGGACGAGCCGCAGGGTCCGTTCGCTTCCCCTTTCTCCATTGAGAAGAATATCTCCCGTTACCGCCAGCATCATCAGGGCCCCTTCCGGCCGGACGAGCGCCAACACGCCGGTGACAAACGACGCGATGCCGTACTCCTTCCGATAGGCGTACCAAACCACGAGGATGCTCAACAAGACCGCAAGCGACGGCTCCAATCCCGATGTCGTCCATCGCAGAAACCACGCATCGAACGAGAGCATCCATGCGACCATCAACGCAAACAGCTTGTCCTGGAGGATGACGAACGCCAGGATATAGATCACCAGAATTGCGAGGCTTGCAAAGAGGAGATCCAGGGTCTTGGCGACCACATACGGATCGAGTCCTGCTCCTGTTCCCGCCGCGATCAGAACCGTCCAAAGCGGCCCCGTCACGCCATAACCCGGCGTATCGTCGTTGAAGGAAAACCCGTCCCCCGCAGCAAGGTTCCTGGCATACTGAAGGTAAATATACGTATCGTCGGGGGTGTAATCAAAATGGAGCGCCGTTGTTCCGTAAAACACGATCATAATGAGCGCGATGCCGTAGCGCAGCACGAAGCGCAGGAAGGGAGACTGCTCCTCCCATTGTCGAATTCCCTGCTCCTCAGTCACACTGCCCCCTCAGCCATGAGCTGAACTCCGGTACGCTGTGGAAGAGGAAGTCTGTGTGCATTTCCTTCACGAGCTTTTCCGTAAAGGAATCCCAGAGAACGGCGGCGATTCTCACCCCCGCCCCATGAGCCGCCTTGACGTCCGCCACAGAGTCACCGACCATGACGACTTCCTCCGGTTTCAATTGAAAATGGGCCAGGATTTTCCCGATGCCTTCCGGGGAGGGTTTGTGTTCGGCCACATCGTTTCCGGTGACAATAAAATCGAAGTATGACTGCAATCCGAATTCCTCAAGGGTGATCGCCGTTGTGTGCTTCCCTTTCCCCGTGAAGAGCGCGACGAAGATCCTTCGTTGCTTCAGCAACTCCAACAGCTCCTTGATTCCGGGGTACACTTGTGCGAGACCATGGTTGCCCCGATAATAATCCAAATAGTCCCTCATCACCATGTCGAGCTTTCCCTCTTCGACGATGCGCAGCAGCGCCCCTTCCTCCGGCGGACCGAACATGGCGGTGATCTCCTGCTCCGAATAGACCCTCCCTGCATACTTTTGACCGATATAATTAAACGAGTCAAAAATGAGCCGGTTCGTCTGCGTGAGCGTTCCGTCCATGTCGAATATCACACATCGGAGAGCACTCATGGTCGTTCAGGCCGCGGTACGAAGCGACCTCCCTTTAAAACAGCAAAGGCGTCAAGCTGTGACTCGACGCCTTGCCGGTATTCTGAGAGCAGTACAGCACGAAGTTGTGAAGTCAACGACGAACCAGCGTCGCCCTAAGCGATAGTGACGTCTTTGGAAAGATACACATCCTGGATGGCGTTGAGAAGCTCCGCCCCTTCCTTCATCGGCCGCTGGAACGCCTTGCGTCCGGAGATCAAACCCATCCCCCCCGCACGCTTGTTGATCACCGCTGTCTTCACTGCCTCCGCAACGTCGTTCTGCCCGGAAGGACCGCCCGAGTTGATCAGGCCGGCGCGGCCCATGTAGCAATTTGCCACCTGGTATCTCGTAAGGTCGATCGGGTGATCGGAGGAAAGTTGCTCGTACACTTTCTTATGGGTCTTCCCAAAGTTCAGCGCCGTGTACCCCCCGTTGTTTTCCGGGAGCTTCTGTTTGATGATATCCGCTTCGATTGTTACACCGAGGTGGTTTGCCTGACCGGTGAGGTCGGCAGAAACGTGATAATCCTTTTCTTTTGTCTTGAATGCCGGATTCCGGGTGTAGCACCAAAGGATCGTTGCCATCCCGAGTTCGTGAGCCTGCTGGAACGCCTGGCTGACCTCCCAGATCTGGCGGCGTGATTCGGGGGAGCCAAAATAGACGGTCGCTCCAACGGCAACGGCCCCCATATCCCACGCCTGCTTCACACTCCCAAACATCGATTGATCATACGTATTGGGGTAGGAAAGGAACTCGTTGTGATTGATCTTGAGGATGAACGGGATCTTGTGGGCATACTTTCGCGCAATGGCCCCCAGGACTCCCAGTGTCGAGGCAACACCATTGCATCCCCCTTCGATGGCCAGTTTCACGATATTCTCCGGGTCGAAGTACATCGGGTTCGGCGCAAAGGACGCGCCGGCCGAATGCTCAATTCCCTGGTCGACAGGAAGAATGGAGACATACCCCGTCCCGGCAAGCCTGCCGTGCCCGACCAATTGTTGAAGGCTCCCGAGAACCCGCGGCGTTCGATCAGTAAGAGAATAGATGCGGTCGATAACATCGGGACCGGGCAAGTGCAACGACTCTTTGGGGATGGTACGACATTGATGCTCGAGAAGGCTTTTTGCATCCGAACCGAGTAATTCTTCGATCTTGATCATGGAAGGGCTCCTGTGGTATCGTTCGTCAAAGAAGAATGCTGAAACACGGGCAAAATATACCAAACCTTTGAGACGATTGCAATGAAAGATCGGAGTCAAATACATCAAGACCTGACAGGTTTCATGAGCGGCCGCACGGAAACCTCCAAGGTCTTCCTTCAGATGCACCTCTCAAAAATGACAAGCCCACCCGGGAGTACGGATGGGCTTGAACGGAGAATGAGGAGGAAAGGTCAGCCGGATAACGGGAGTGGCTCTTGCCCTTTCTGAGCTTCCCGCTGCGCGCCGCTTTCCCGCGTTTCGTTCCTGCGTTGGTCGTTTGCCCGTTGGTGACAACCACACCGGGCCCGCTTGTGCCAACAGAGGCGGCACAGAGACAGCATTGAACGATCCGATGGAGGGCGCAGCGGTTTCCTCCGCCAGCAACATGGTTCTCCATTACTTCCACTTCGCAGGCGAGGCATCGATCAGATGCATGCGAATCTCACCGTCTCTCTCCGAAGGCGTGACAGGTTCATCCAAACGTGCGAGGAGAACGATGACGATCGTTTAGAAAATTGGAAACAGGACACGACCCAGGAATGCCCATCCTTGCTTCTCGCATCAAATCTCTCTATTTTACTTTTATATGAGCAATCAAATTATTCTCCGGAAGAACGAAGAACACCGCATTCTTGCCGGACATCAGTGGGTCTTCAGCAACGAGATCAAGACGATCCTGGGCAACCCTGAAGCCGGGGATGTTATCGAGCTCGCGCGCTCCGATGGCAAATTCCTCGGTCAAGGTTTCTACAATCCCCACTCCCTGATAGCCTTCCGCCTCCTCTCGCGGGATCATGTATCGATCACTTTCGAATTCCTGGAGGAGCGGATTCGCCAAGCCCTCCAGCTCCGGCAGCGTATTTATCCCGGCTCAGAGACGTTTCGCGTTGTCCACGGGGAATCGGACTTTCTCCCGGGACTGATCATCGACAAATACAACGAGTTCCTCTCCATCCAGACGCTTTCAGTGGGAATGGACCGGCGCCTCTCATTGATCAGCGATGTGCTGGATTCCCTCTTCCATCCGAAGGCGATCGTTCAGCGTAACGAGTCCCCGTTACGGTCGCTGGAACAGCTGTCCCCCGAGAAGGGGGTTGTGCGGGGAACGCTCGGCCAGACGATCATCAACGAGAATGACTTGAAATTTAAGGTCGATCTTTTGACCGGACAGAAGACCGGGTTCTTTCTCGATCAGCGGGAAAACAGAAAGGCAATCCGGCGGTATGCCAGGGATGCGGTGGTGCTCGATTGTTTCTGTAACGAAGGCGGATTCGCTCTGAATGCCGCCCACGGGGGCGCCAAAAGCGTGCTTGCAGTGGACATCTCCGACGGGGCCGTGACAAACGCACGGGTCAATGCGACGATCGGTACCGCGGAGAATGTCAGCTTTGAAACGGCCGATGTGTTTGAAAAACTCAAGGCCCTCGAAGAAACACAGAGCCGGTTCGACATGGTGATCCTCGATCCCCCTTCGTTCAGCCGGAATAAGAAAACTGTCGCGACAGCCCTGAAGGGATACAAGGAGATCAACACCCGTGCGTTGAAACTGTTGAACCCCGGGGGATTTCTCGTCACAGCTTCCTGCTCACATCACGTCAGCGAGGACGCATTCCTGGAGACGATCGAAGCTGCCGGCAGGACAAGCCATCGGTTGCTTCAATTGCTGGAGTATGCCGGAGCGGCCCCTGACCACCCCACCCTTGTCGCCATGCCTGAAACATCCTATTTGAAGTTCGCAATTTATTCGGTGCGATAGACCGGCCGTTTTGCACTACGAGATGGCTGAAAACCAGGTTGAGAAGCCCCCCTCAACTCCCCCCGTCGTCCTTTCCCCGGAGCCCCGGAGATATTGCTTCTGACCGGCCAAGAAACTATATTTCAGTTGAAGGTGTTGAATCGAACACAGACCATTCGGGGAGAACGCAGATGAAACGCAACTACCGTTACTACGTTGCCGTGTTGTTGGTGACACTTTCCTCAGACTTTACGTTGGCGCAAGACCAACCTCTGCGCGATTCAACGTACATCTTCACTCCTTCATCCCCGGAGCTCGTACAAAAGACCAATTATGAACCGCTCCGCAACGCGTGGGGGATCGATCTGCTTCTTTCCAACAACGGTTTCGGAGGGGGGGCGTTCTACCGCCGGGAGTTTTCAGAGGTGCTTTCCGGCTTCGTCACCTTTGCCATTTCAGACGTCAAAGACGATAGCGAGGTCGAGTTCTACAATTACTACACGGGACAGAGCTTCATCCCCGGGAAGGTGAACAGGATGTTGATGATGCCCCTGGTCATCGGGGCGCAGTACCGCCTCTTCAAAGACGATATTGTGGACAACTTCCGCCCGTACATCAGCGTCGGCCTCGGCCCCTCGATGGTGTTCGTCGCTCCCTACTCCAAATCGCAACAATATTCCGGACCGAACGGCGAAATCCTCACAACGACGGAACAGATTGAATTTTTCAGCAGCCTGAAGTACGGAAAGGCCAACTACACGCTTGGCGGGTACATCGGGGCGGGGGCGTATTTTGGAATAGACAAGACAACGCTCTCAGGCGTCAGCATCCGATACTATGTGGTCCCTTTTAAAAAAGGGCTTGAAAGCCTGGACAAGGTCTTCATCAAGCAGTTCGGCGGGTTCTTCATCACGCTCAACTTCGGCTCCTTTTACTGACAGGCTGCAGGAAACAAATTCTGCCACAGCCGGAGGACCGGAGGCCTACAAAAGATAAATGCGTCAGCATTTTACTGTTTGGACCAAGGTTGCGACGCCTAACAGGTTGTTGAAAAACACTTTTTGTGGGCCACAAAGGCACCAAGACACAAAGTTATTTTAGGTGAACCAACATCAGAACCGTGATTTA
>JBBEBV010000243.1:0-3346 GCA_040882165.1 Bacteroidota bacterium | reverse complement strand
GGCACAGAAGGCACAGAAACTATCTTAAGACGGTTTAAGCCAGGACTGAATTGCCGCAAAAAGGCGCAGAATACACGGAAAAAATCCAAAAACCATTCTAAGTAAGGATGAACTTCTTTATCTCCAGTTTTGCGCTTCCGAAGTTCACCAATAACCCGTGTTCCATTTTTGATGCACGCAAGTATCCAAGGAGTTGGGCTTGATGTTCATCCACGACTGATTTTACGGCTTTGATCTCGACAACGAGTTTTTGTTCCACCAGAAGATCCGTGAAGTACTCACCAAGGACAGTCCCGTCTTCATCATAGACACTCAGTGGATGCTGTTGTTTAACATCCTTGCCTTGCTTTCGTAAGCGATGGGCAAGCGCATTTTCATAGACTTTCTCCAAATGGCCATGTCGCAGGTACTTGTGGATGGCAAAACTCGTTTCCCGAATCTCATCACACAGAACAAAAATTTCGTCCTTCATAACACTCTCCCTCCTCTTTTTATTCTTTGTGGCTTTTAAGGCTATTCCTTCATCTGCGATAATCTTTTACTTTTGTGTCCTTTGTGCTTTTTTGCGGCAATACTTTCACAAGCCTCAGTGCTCTTGTCTTGTGGCTCAGGGAGACGAGTTCTTTGTAAATTTCCGGGCGGCGGGAGGCGGTGACGGCGAGCGTCCGGTCGAGGTTCTCGTTGAAGTAGAAGGGAGTAAGCCGCTTTGTGTCCAGATCGATATCGTGTGTCAACACCCCGATGGCGCGACCAATATCAGCAAGGACCAGGCCATCTCTCCCAATCACGCTGCTCCTTCCAATCATCATCCCGGACTTCCATTCCCCCTCCGGGTACCCGTAACACGCGGAGACAACCGGCAGCCCCGTATCCACAGCCCGTGAACGGTACCGGATCTCCCAATCGACCTCCCCCCAAGAAGATTGCACATGCGGAAAGAGAAGGACCTCAGCCCCTTTGAGCATATAGATTTGAGCCACCTCGGGGTACTCAATATCCATGCATGTCATGATTCCTATTTTGCCGCAGTCGAGTCTATAAACCGGAAACTCATCCCCTGCTTTGATTCCCATCGCTTGTTCCGGCACCGTCGGGTGTGTTTTCGCATAACAACCAACGATCTTCCCCTTCCGGTTGATCACCACCGCATAGCTTGAGAGCTTCTTTTTATACACACCGAACATGGGGATCACAACATTCATCCTGAATTGTTTCGCTGCTCCGGCCACGGCTTTTATAAACGCTCCCGGAATCGGATCCGCTCGATATTCCGTCAGGTCGCTCGACCATGTCCGGTGGTGCAGATTCGCATATTCGCCGAACAGAACAAGGTCGGATTTCCGCCTGCCTGCGGTTTTCAATGCCTCAAGGATGATCCGGAGATTTGTTTTCTGTTTCGCTTCGAACGACGCTCCTTCGATGACCGTCGGAAGTTGAACGGCGCTCACGCGCACCATGCGTTTCATCGTCAGGACCTTTCTTGCGAGAGTACCTTGTCACGTGTATAATAGAAAATCGCGCCGCCCAGGAGGCAAAGCATGATGCCGGCCACAGCGTTGATGGAGGAAGGCGCGATGGGCGTGGAAGGGACGACCACGCACGCAAGCAGGACGCCTCCGAACACAAGGCAGATGGTCCCGATCAGACGGTAGGCTTTGAGTCCGGTCAAATCGTGATGCGTCTCGTCTTCCGTCGGCGTCTGAAGATCCCGTTCAAAGGCGTGCAGTTCGGCATTGCGCGGATCATCCGGCTTGTACCAGAACGCCGATCCAAAGAACACGAGCGTAGCAACGATCGACTCGCTTAACATGTTCCGGATGTAGGACTCCTCGCTCCACACGCCGAGCGCCATCAGCAACAGCGCGACCACAATCGCCGCCGAACAGGACGCGATCCCGGACCACCATGGCGTGCGCGTATAGAGGATGCCGAGCGCCACCGGCATCATGAACGCTGCGGTGAGGGAGTAAAACTGGAGAGCAAACTCGAACGCGCCCCCCAGCTTCGGGATATAGAGAGCGACCATGATGCCGAGCACGCCTACGATGAACATCGTCATCCGTGCAACGACCAATTGTTTCTGTTCCGAGGGTTCCCGGCCGGTCACCCGTTTGTGCGCCGGGACATACATATCCTTCGTCAGCGTGGCTGCAAGCCAGTTAAAGGCGTCATTTGCCTGGCCGAGGGTGGCCGACAGAATGGCCGACACCACGAAGCCGATCATACCGTGCGGCAACAGAAGCAGCGCAAGGCTGACGAATGAAGCCTCCGCGGGGACGGCGAAAGAAGGCCAGAGTGAATTGATATCGGGAAAGATGATGCGCGAGGCCATGACGGGGAGAATCCAAAGAAGCGGTCCGATGATCGACAGGGCTGCACACAGCAGCGCCATCTTCTTGGTGTCCCTTTCCTTCGGAACGCTGATATAACGCTGCACGATCTGCCAGGCGACGTTGTAGCCGAGCATGATGTTGATGAAATACGAAAGGAGGAAGAGCGGGCTTGCAGCATTTCCCGTCAGGGTGAAGTAGCCCTCCGGAGCCTCATCCCACAACCGTTGGAACCCGCCAAGGAATCCGCCATCCCCGCCGAGATAGTAAAACGAGACGGGGAAGACAATGATCGTCATGATTGTGATGATGACGGCCTGGACCGTATCGGAGAGCACCGCAGCCCAAAGTCCGCCGATCACCGAATACACCACCATCACTGTGCCGCTGAGGACAATCGAAGCCTCGAATCCGGTCAGAGTGACAAAACCGAGATCGAATATCCGTTCATTGAATCCCAACGCCGTTGAGACAAAAATACAGAGGATATAGAGCCCCTGCCCGATACCGACCGTCTGGGGAATGATCGCCGTGATCGAATAGAAATAGGTCGTGGAGGAGGAATACCTTCGCGTCAGGAATTGCAGCGGGGAATTAATGCGCGCCCTGCGCCAGAGCCGCCCAAAGACAAAGTAGCCCGCAAGATAGGCCCACGCGGCCGACGTGAAAATGACGACCGCCCCGATGCCGTTGGTATAGGTAAAGCCCGCAGCAGCGACGAACATGAACGCAGAGTACCCGGAGACCCAGTTCGAGAGCCCGGCTATCATCCACGGAATCTTCCCCCCTCCCTTAAAATACTCATCCGTGTTCTTATTCTGCCGTGCGGCATAGAACCCGACCCAGATGATCACGGCGAAATAGAGCGCGATCAGGCCGTAGTCGAGGAGGTTAACGGTGTTGAATTCGGGCATGGTTGATGAGAATAAGGATTGGTAAGTACTGAACGTTCTGCAGAACTGACGCGCTTATTGTTCACCACCGATGACACACGCCTGCGTGCCGAAACGATTAGA
>JBBEBV010000242.1:0-3353 GCA_040882165.1 Bacteroidota bacterium | reverse complement strand
GAGATCGTAAAACAGGCCGTCGTACCAATGGTTTTTGTTTTCCAGATCAATCAAACCTGTCCTCGATTCTCGTAAGAACGACTCTTGTCGACCTACAGTTGTCTGAGTGGACCGAGGTTCCCTTCTCATCGGTAGCGATCGCGGGTTTCATGAAACTGTTCCTTATGGTGACTCTCCGGAGTCATTGCTGCATCATGGCTTTTTCTGTTCGAGCCGGAATACTCCCTTTGCGCCGGCACATCGAGTATGACCTGAGAAGAGTTCCCCCTCGGCCCGGCACATCACACCGCGATGAGCGATCTCGTTCCCAGAATGTCTTCCTTCTCCATCACTCGCTGACAGCGTTATCGAATTCGTCGATAGCTTTTTTTACCTCTGCGACGTACGTCAGCGCGGGGCCGCCGCCCATGAGAATGGAAACCATCGCGGCCTCCAGGATCTCTTCTTTTGTAGCCCCCGCCCCCAAAGCCTTCCGGACATGGATGTCGATGCAGTACATGCAACGTGCGGTGATGGAAGTCCCTAACGCGATGAGTTCCTTTGTCCTCGTGTCGAGCCGACCGGGCTTGATGACCGAATTCATGAATTCACGGAATTCTCTCATTTCCTCAGGGTTGCTCTCTGAGAGCATTTTCATGGCCTCATTGAAATCAGATACATGTCTTTGAACATCGTTCATGGCCTTAACCTTTCTTCACTTGATTCTTCTGTGCGGCAATGTCTGCGAGATCAGTCACCATTGCGTCGATTTGTTGATCGGACATTCCCTTATGGCGTGCGGCTCCTTCGAGAGTATCCCACAGAGGCTCACCGCACACAATGGGCCTGATCCCCTTGTTCATAAGATAACGAACAGACTCGGGGAGCACAGTGACGAGATCTTCAATGAGTATATCACGTCTGATCACGGCCGTTCGTTTCAGTGACTGTTGAAGGATGCATGCACTGTCCGCTACGTTTTGACGAGAATGGAAGGCTCAACGACAACTTCCGCATGGATGGAGTTCGTTATGAGACAGCTTCCGTGCGCGTCATGGAGGGTACTGCGTGCTTGTTCAACCGCCTCAGGTGAAGACACGAGAATCGTTGGACGCAGAATCACTTTGGTAAATTTGTAACCTCCGTCAGAAAATTCCAGCGCTCCTTCCGCGACGCTGGAATACGATACGAGAGGAATCTGCAGCCGCTTGGCGAATGCCAAAAATGTCGTCATTGTACATGTATCCACGGCGCCGACGAACAGCTCTTCCGGCGACCACACACCTGCTTCGCCTTTGAACTCCGGTGGACTGGAAACGCGCATACTGGGTTTTTGCTCACCGCTGAGCGTACCCGACCTGTTTTCAAGCCATGCTAACTGCGTTTTGAACAAAAACGACTTGTGCTTCACTTTCGGCCCTCTTGTTTCATCCATTTTTCCCCTCTCCTCAATTGTTGGGCTAATTCTTACATTGGGTTGCGTGATCGAAGAGTCTGTTCTTCAAGTCATTGTCAAGACCCGCTTGATGTATTCCTCCTCATCCAAAGCCCCGTAGAAGCTCTTTTGTTCGTTGACCACAGTCATTGGGACGCCCCGTACGTTATATTTCTCCCCTGTTTCCAGGAAATCCCCTGCATCGATAATATCCACGTTGATCCTCTCGCTGGCGATCGCCAATTTTATGGCAGTTTTGACAAGAGGCAGCGAATAAGGACATGTCGGTGAAATGAATATTTTCAGCTGCGTTTTCCGGTTTAGCGCACGCAGTAATTCAGCGGCCCGGAGTGGGAGCGTGTTTTCCCCGCGGGAGATGTAGACAATATCATCCAGGAAGTTGTTCAATTCGATTCCACGAGGGCACCCGTAATATCGAATACCGAAGTCCTTTTCCCCGATAATTGCCACCGACGGAACGGCTGAAATTCCATATTCCCGATCTTTGTCAACATCGATCGCAAAGTTGTATGCTTCGAACTCAATCTTGCGCGTGACCGATGCTATCTGGCTGAAAAGTTTCCTTGCTTCACCGCAGTGGGCACAATGAGATTCATGCGTAAAGAAAACGAGCTTGACGCTGTGTTTCAAGCTCTCAAATTTATGTTCGACGCTCTCCATATCCACGCCGTAGGATTTCAACATGGCAGTATACTCCTCAAGTTGACATCGTTGTTCAACATCGCTCCGAATGTTTTATAACCTATTCCAGTCTCACATTGATGTCCGTCGAAATCACCTTACTCCCCCTCGACATAGTTGATGCGGAAACCTGGAAAACGATTCACCACATTCTAGTCCACGGTGGCGGCCTGATGCTTGCGCAAACTCTGAACCTGAGCCTCCGTCAGAGGTGACCCAAATCCGGCATAATGCAGCTTCGGTTTTTCCGGATTTGAGATGGGAATCCAATTACCGCGCTCGCGATCCTGGTAGACCATTTCCCATGTGATCCCCTCCGCCACGGGTATGACCCCCTTTCGGTTTTGCATCTTCGCATCCTGAAACCATGTCAGCCTCACTCGTCCCTTGCGGATATCTTCCAGAATTTTCGCTGAATGGCATTCATCACATGTTCTTCCCTTCCCCATGACTGAATGGCTGTGCTGCGGGGCAAACATGAGGAACGTCTTGTTCTCCTTGACCACAAAACTCTGCATGGTGGCAGATGTCACTTTGCCGTTCAGATTCATAAGAAACATCCAACCGGAAACGGGAATGGCAATCCGTTTTCCTTCCTTCACCAATGTCTCGAAATGGCAATTCGTGCAGCTTACAACGTGCCGCTGATGGCAGGCATTGCAATCAAGTTTTCCATCATGGACAGTATGGGCGCGGTTTTCACCGGGTGAATGACACTGCCCGCAGCTCACTTCCATGGCATCCGGTTGCTTCATGGAGACATACTCGCTGCCATCGCCGTGGATGTCCCTGGCCGTGTGGCAATCCATGCAGATCATGCCTTTTTCCACGTGAACATCGGACTGGTTTGATTCCCGGTCGATTTTCATGATAGAGGCTTCGCGCACATGGCACACGAGACACTCTTCCTGCCGGCGTGCGGCCGCCGTTGAATAGGCCGGTTGGTCATTTGCCACCGTCAGATGGCACTGAAAGCAACCTACAACATGGCAATTCTGGCAGCCGAGTTGTTCATACGGCACCCCCGTGATCGATTCCAATCCGCCGTTTGCACTCGCGTACCAGTATGACATCCCTCTGGCAGTATAATGCAAGCTTCTATAAAACAGAGTGTCCTGTGTCGTTTGGGATGTCGCTGCGAAGAATCCAAGAATCAGCAATAATCCTGTCATCGATGTTCTTTTCATAGGGATGGTACCTCCTGTGTCATAGTGGCTCTTTGAAGACATCACACTCC
>JBBEBV010000241.1:0-3363 GCA_040882165.1 Bacteroidota bacterium | reverse complement strand
ACTATTTGGATCCAAGCAAGGAGTAGGTGTGTCCTCAGGGAATATGTTAAGCCCCCACTCCACTCCGCCGGAGGCATATCACTGACGCACGCGTTAGCGTGCGACTATTTGGATCTAAGCAAGGAATAGGTGTGTCATCAGGGAATATGTTAAGCCCCGGACTCCACTCTCCCCTCTCCTCAATGTTTTACAGAGTGGGGAAAAGCACGCGGTGATCATCAACGAATCTCGACCGAAATCTCGTCCGCAAACAACCAAGCCTTGCTGCCGGCCCCTTTGTGCCAGGGGGGACAGGTTCCGATGTTTTTTCCCCGCACGCGTAGGAATCGGGCGGTGGCATCATACGTCTGCGAAAATTCTTTGAGCGCAACAGCCATGTCTTGTGGCAGTACCGTGTTCTTTACAACGGTCGTTTGATGATATGTTCTGCCGTCGTCGGAGAGTGAAAACTCCACCTCCGTCGGAAAAAAGATCCACGAATTGTTGTCCTGCAGGCATCCCAGGGAAATTTTCCCAACGTGCTTCCTCTCCCCCAAATCAATAACCGCCTCAAGGTCGTTCCCCTCATATCCCTGCCAGGCGCCGAGACGGAAATCCGGTCCGCCACGCAACCGGTCGACCAATGCATGGTCTCCACCGCCAGTGTACTGATAACTGTAATGAGAAAGAAGCGTGACGGTCCCAACCCGATTCGCCTTGAAGAATTCCGCGGTGACCATCCGGCTTGACTTGCCCTCTCTGGCTGCGATGGCGTGGACGGTGGTCGTGGCAGTCAATGTCAATGGGCTCGTATAGCGGGCCGATTGCATCGACGGGGTTGAACCATCGAGTGTATAATAGACTTCCACTCCCGGAGTGAGTAAGGCGAGGCTTACCTGGAGCGAGTTTTCGAAGGTTGTTCCCGGTGGAGCGACAACGGGGACGGTGACGAACTCCGGGAGAGGTTTGGAGCGAGGGGCGTCGTTCCATCCGGTCGCCCACAATGTATTCGGAGCGGGCCCCATGACCAACCGCAACTCCCCACCCTGCGTGAAATCGTTGTGGTTCAGAAAGTTTGCCGTGTGTGACTTGCTGTTGAGGGAGGCGGACTGGATGAATTTGTTTCTGCGGGAGTTTTGATCCGCACGGATGACGAACTCTTTGCCGCTCTCGAGATGGATCGTCGCCTTGTCAAACAACGGACTGCCGATGGAATAGTGAGGCAACCCGGGCGTCACAGGGTATAATCCGATTGCGCTGAGGACATACCAGGCCGACATTTGGCCGCAGTCGTCATTCCCGCTGAGGCCGTCCGGGCGATCATGAAAGAGGGAATCGAGAATGAGCCGGACCGTCCCCTGGGTTTTCCACGGTTCGCCGGCATAATTATAGAGATAGGCGAAGTTGTGGCTCGGCTCGTTCCCCTGGGCGTACTGCCCGATGAGTCCGGTGATATCGGATTGTTGTCGCCCCGTCATATCCGATCCCCCTTTAAAGAGAGAGTCGAGTTTCATGGCAAACGCTCTCTTCCCTCCCATCAACCCGATCAAGCCATCGATATCGTGTGGGACAAAGAACGTATACTGCCACGCGTTCGCTTCAGTGAAGTGGACAGTAACCGATCTTGGATCGAACGGATCGATCCAGCCCCCGTTCTTCTTCGGCCGCATGAACCCTGACGACGGATCGAAGAGGTTCCTGTAGTACTGTGCCCGTTCTCCGAAGTACTCTGCATCCGCCGACTTTCCCAACAGCCTCGCCATTTCCGCGATGCACCAATCGTCGTACGCGTACTCGAGCGTTTTGGAGACGGATTCCGACTCCGCCTCGCCGGGAATGAAGCCATGCTTTCGGTACGCCTTCAGACCGAAGTGATCGAGCATGGTGCTGTGCTTCATAGCAGCGAAGGCCTTTTCCGGATCGAATCCACTGACCCCCTTCACGTACGCATCGAGGATCACCGGGATGGCGTGGTAGCCGATCATGGTCCACGTTTCGTTTGCGGCGAGTTCCCACACCGGAAGTACGCCGGATTCATCGTACTTAGCAAGCATTGACTTGATGAAATCGAGGGTCCGTTTAGGGTCGATGAGAGTCAGGAGAGGATGCTCTGCACGGAAAGTATCCCAGAGCGAGAAGACCGTGTACATCTCGAATCCATCAGTCCGCCGGGTTTTCCCATCCATTCCCCGGTATGAGCCATCGACGTCGGAAAAGAGGTTCGGTGCTATCATCGTATGATAGAGCGCGGTGTAGAACGTGGTCCGTTGCTCACGCGACCCCCCTTCAATGTCGATCTTGCCAAGCTCGGTGTTCCATGTCTGCTCGGCCTTCATACGCACGGCGTCGAAATCCCAACCCGGCATTTCCGCATCAAGATTCTTCCTTGCCCCCGCTATGCTGACTCCCGAGATGCCGACCTTCACAACAATCCGTTCGTTGGTCGAGGTCGCAAAACGGATAAATCCCTTCACATTCGTCCCTTGTGCGCGGCTCCGACCTTCCCGCAGCGTGTCATCGGCCGCAACATTGGCGGAGGTGAACGGTTTGGAAAATTGCGCGACGAAATAGACAACCTGATCCTTCGCCCAACCATCGGACCGTCGGGAGCCGGCGATTTCCCGGTCGCTGTTGATTTCGAGCACAGCATCGATGACCCTATCGGGGCCCAATCCGTGCTTCAGATCGATAATGATATTGGCTTCGGTCGATCGCGGAAAGGTGTATCGATGGACTCCGACCCGATGGGTGGCAGTGAGTTCGACGCCGATGTTATAATCTGTGAGATGGACGGAGTAGAATCCGGGAGATGCTTTTTCGGATTCACGTCTGAATCGCGAACGATAGCCAGTTTGAGTGTTGGAGACGGTTCCCGGCGTCAATTGGATCTTGCCGACCGTCGGCATAAGCAAAATGTCACCATAATCGGCAATTCCGGTGCCGCTCAGGTGTGTGTGGCTGAAGCCTAGGATGGAGTTATCGGAGTAATGGTATCCGCCGCAGGCATCCCAACCCTCGACACGTGTGTCAGGACTCAGTTGCACCATTCCGAATGGGAGCGTCGCACCGGGGAAGGTGTGTCCATGGGCATCGGTGCCGATGAAGGGATTGACGAAACTGGAGGATTTGCGATCTCCCTCCATGCTCCGGAGGCAAAAAGGGACAAACAGAATCAAAAGGAATAAAGACAATCGTCGTTGCATAGGCTTCAAGGATAAAGGTTAAAGGTCTCCTTCTGCCACGCTTGAGCGCAGATGAAGGAGACCTTTGGCTATGTGCAGGCCCTAGGTTAAAGGTCTCCTTCTGCCACGTTTAAGCGCAGATGAAGAAGACCTTTGGCTATGTGCAGGCCCTAGGTTAAAGGTCTCCTTCTGCCACGTTTAA
>JBBEBV010000240.1:1548-3378 GCA_040882165.1 Bacteroidota bacterium | reverse complement strand
GAAAGCGCCAAAAACACGCGTGACATGGGAATGAATGACGGTGTGAATAAATTTTATACCGATATCTGGAGCGCCTGGTCGTGGGTTGCCGTTAAGCAGGGGGGTGGTGAATCGACGATGCTTCGAAGCCTGCCGGACAAAAAGACTCTCTACGGCACACACGGCATCGGTGTTGGGCCGGAGCGGGGTTGGTATGTATCAGCAGGTCAGGGGCGCGGGCTTGCCACCAATGGGCTCGGCGCAGGAGGAATCAACAGGAATCCAAAGATCGTCCATACCGCCGCAATCGGGACGTGGTACCGGGACGGTGGTCGATTGAGGGATTCGATGAAGCTCGACCTCTCGCCGGATCCGAATTTCTTTGTCTCAGGTGTTGCCGGAGATCCTACCACATTCATTCCGAACGCTGCCCCCTCACGTCCTAATGGTGACCGAAAGCTCTTCTCCGATATCGTCTACAACGAAGCAGCGTTTGAGGTCAATCCGCATGAACCTTCATGGAGAAAAGGATTCACAGCGGAAAACAATTTCGACGGCGATCTCTTTAGCGGTGTCGGACCGTTCTCTCTCGATGTGGGGGAGAGCATGACGATTGTCTGGACAGAAGCTGGCGGATATCGGTTGCAGGGGGTTCAGAACGCTATCGCCGCGGCGCGATGGGCGTTCGAAAATGGATATAACATCCCGGAGCCCCCCGCTGCGCCGGATGTGTTGCTCGCAACCACCTTTGAGAACAAGGTCCGGGTGCGCTGGGACAATCGGGCAGAAAGCCACATGGGTTTCAGCGGATACAAGGTCTGGCGGGTGTCTCAGAGCAAAAACGTCAACTGGCTCACCGGGGGGATGCGCGCCCTCGATCAATACTGGAGATCCACAACGGTTGGACCGGTTTCCGTATCGCTTCTCCAGCCTGTCAATCCCGTCCGCCTCCCCGATCCGGTCGGCGATGAGGCTGCCGGTCCGCCGGATTCGTGGGGACCGTATGAGCTCGTCGCGATCATCCCGAAGAATTCTCTCGTTTCCGCGATCGATCTGACGGTGTCGGGCTATCAGTACCTGTGGGAGGATAGGAATGTCAACCTCGGTTTCTCGTACTGGTATCATGTTTCTGCGTTCACCTCGGGCCATTATGATCTTGGCCCATCGTACGCTGGGGTGAACGACCGGATAACATCGACGATCGAGAGCTCGAATCTGAACAGAAACGGTGCAACAGGGTTGTGGCAAGGGGTGTATCCCTTCACAACGCTCCATCGGTTCTTTCCCACAACGACCTCCGGATTGAAAGACCTGGGGGCGGCGTTCCAGGTCAAAACTCCGGCGCCGAGCGGGTTTGACGTCCGGACGGGAAGCGCCCGCATCGGTGTCAGGCCGAATCCGTACAAACGGATGGCCTTGTGGGACAGCCGTACCAACAGCTTCGATCATCATCTCGTGTTTTACAATCTTCCCCTCGGCTCGACGCTTACCATTCTCGACGTCTCAGGACAGCTCATCCATCAATTCCATCATGATTCCGGGGATCCGAACAACGGTACGCTGCGATGGAATATGTTTTCGAAGGATGGTATCGAAGTGGCGAGCGGTTTGTATGTCTATCTAGTTGAGTACGACGGCGGACAACATATCGGCTATTTTTCCATCATGCGATAATCGAAAGATCATTTGTTGTCATCGAAGAGGCCGCTGAAAAAAGAGAAAAGAATAGCCACGAAGGCACCCCGCCCGCCTGCTGCCGCAGGCAGTCGGGCGGGCAAGACGCGAAGAATACATTGACACGCTAAGACCTCATGAAAGAAACCTTCATCGAGTCAGGTCACCCTCAACTCG
>JBBEBV010000240.1:0-1448 GCA_040882165.1 Bacteroidota bacterium | reverse complement strand
CCGGTCGAGGCTGATGTCGAGTTCCGCTTCATCAAGGCGATCCATCTTGCATGGCAGGCGACCGGGGACGACGGCTGGCTCAAGAGCCTGTTGCCGCATATGGAAAGAGCGCTCAATTATATCCTGACCGACGAATGGCGCTGGGATCGGAAGAATAAGCTTGTGAAGCGGGCTTATACGATGGATACCTGGGACTTCGATTATACGGCGGGGCGCCATGAATGGCTCAATTTTCAGATCAACGAGCATACGTTCTGGGGGATCATGCATGGGGACAACTCGGGTTACTACGAGGCGTTCCGTCAGATGGCGGCCTTCTACGCCCATCTTGGCAACAGGAAACGGTCACTGCATTGGACGAAGTTCGCAGACGCGTTCCGCAAGCGGGCGAATAAGGTGTGTTTTAACGGACGGTTCTACACGCACCATGTCCATCTTGTTCCTGTGAAGATCGATGGAGTGGACGAGGAACGTCAGCTCACGCTGAGCAACCCGATGGATATCAACCGGGGCATGGCGACGCATGAAATGGCTGTGTCCATTATCGAGGAGTACCGGAAAAGGGAAAAGGAAACAGGGGCGTTTGCCTCGTGGTTCAGTGTCGATCCTCCGTTCCCTGCGGGGATTTTCGGTGAGGAGAAGATCGTGCCGGGAGCGTATTGCAACGGCGGGATCATGCCGCTGGTAGGAGGTGAGCTCGCACGGGCGGCGTTCGAGCATGGTTTTGAAGAGTACGGGGTCGAACAATTACTGAAGTACGCCGATTTGACGAAGAACGACGAATCGTATCTCTGGTATTTTCCGAACGGTGAGCATGCGACGAAGGAGACGAGCACGAGCCCGGACGCCCAGCCGACTGATGGGTGGGGGTCTGCGGCGATGCTGTACGCCCTCATCGAAGGTCTCGCGGGAATTGTCGACGAGCACAAGCTATACCAACGCGTCAGGCTTTCCCCGCGGTGGATGGCCGCCGGAAGGAATGAAGCAAAGGTGTGCGCCGTCTATGGCGCTTCAGGGGCATCGTTTGAATATTCGTATGTGCATGATCCGCAAGCGAAAACATTCGCGTTGGAAGTACAGGGGAACGCCGCCGTCGATCTGCATCTGTTGCTTCCAAAGAGCGCGAAGGGAGTTCGTGTGAGGGTGAATGATAAGAAGGTGAAACACAAGAATCTTCGTATCGGGAAAAGTGCCTACATCGATGCGGAGTTTAGGGTAAGGAAAAAGGCAATTGTGACCATTGACTATGCGTACTGACGAAGGAGATCTATGAAACGCGAAGAATTTCTAAAAACCGTTGCCGGCGTTGTGGCGGCAACAAGCCTGCCGGGCATCGGCAGCGCCCATACCCAGGTTCCATTGTCCGCACCCTGGCCGGCAATCGATCCGACCGATGAGCAATTCTGGAAATTTGTCCGAACCCAATTCCCACTCACTCAGGACCGCGC
>JBBEBV010000239.1:0-3378 GCA_040882165.1 Bacteroidota bacterium | reverse complement strand
CGCTTCTGTCGAAAGGCTCAACAAACTCGGTGAAGGTGGAGAAGGTGGGGTAGGAGAAGCAGGACGGCAGACTGCAGATTGCAGATTACAGACGCAGATTACAGACCGCAGACTGCAGACAAACATCTTTATCTGCCGTCTGCCGTCTGCCATCTGCCGTCTGAGTTCAATCTTTCTTAGCCCCCGCCTCAATCCAATCATACACGATCTTCACCTCCTCGTCGCTCAGTTTCTTCCGGTTGCGCGCCATTTGCTTGCCGAATGGAGGTTTGGGAAGAAGCTTCAGGTATAAGTTGCTCTCCTTCGGTTTCCCGGCCACCACGGTTTTCTCATGGTTCCCCCCCTTCATCAGCCTTTCGTAATCGTCCATCGCAAGGCCGCTCGGGTTTTCGTTCTCTTCAAGGTGGCATGGGAGGCAATTCGATTTGATGAGAGGGTGCACCTCTTTCGCGAAGCTCGGGCCCTTTTTGGCCTGTGCAGCCATCCCGATTCCCATCACAAGGGCAGCGGCCCCGATCGTTATCACAAGGGGAAGAAAACGCTTCATGGAGAACCTTTCCTATAAATAGAAATGGAAGAGGACGTGGAGATCCGTAACCTTGCGGTTGAGCACATCATCTGTCGTTAATCGAAGAAGGGGCCGCACCTCGACGCCGCTGAGCGGGAAAAATTCAAATCCCCCCGAAAGGCGTGTGACGCTCCCGCTCTGCACGTCCGTATTCGGATCGAAGAAATCGTACATCACCTTCAGGTCGATTCCCGGAGTGACCATATAGCTCCCCTCGACCATCAACGCCAGTTGTTTGAGGTCCCTGCCGGTCGCGTTTCGCTGGAGCCGGTCGCCGTTAATTCCCATCAGCGGTGAGTTTCCCTGGATGCGTTCCACGTCGCCGACGACCGTGAGCCTGTCGAACAACGTCAGGGCGCCGTAGCCCCCGAGCATGTTATACCGTTCCGGTCCCGAAACATCGTTATAAGATGACACTCCGAGCATCAGGTTTGCCGGCCCGAGGTTGAACCGTCCCTCTGCTTTTCCAAACACCGCTTTCGCCATGTCTCCGTCCCGGTCCCCCACCACGCCGTTGGTCAATGCCGCAAGCAGGGAAAAAGGCCCCGGGTTCAAGCCGACCTCGATGCCGGTTTGTTGTCCGGTATTGTTCCTGAAGGGCGTCACCTCCCGCACGGAAGACGTGTGGTCGTCCAGGCGGAGACCGTACGGAGGGGTGAACCGGCCCAGCTTGATGTAACCGCTCGCAGGAAGAATTCTCGCAATCCCGAACACCTCGTACCGGTTGAAGGGTCCGAACGCCGGGTTCACAAACAGGCTGACCCGCTTCGAGATCGCGAGGTTGAAATACACATCCGCCTGCATCGGGAAGAACGAGCTCCGCGACTCCTCAGGATTATCCTTCATTTGAGAGAACGCCAGGAAACGAAAATCGACGCCATAGGAAATGAAATCGTTGATCTGCGTCGTGAACTCTTCGAGTCCGTACTCCTCCTGAAGCGATTCGAGGACGATATCCTCCCGTCCGTACGTCAGGCCGAACGTGTTGCGCATCCCCCCGCCGCTTGGGTTCACGTGGCAGCTCTGGCAGGAAAAATTAGTCCGGCTTGCAAAGCGGGGAAGGGAAAACGCCGTTGCAGACAAAAGAAGGCAACAGACCAACAGGACGGGCAATCGTTGCTTCATGGATTCCTCAGTGATCGAACTGAATGAGAATGATAAAAGGTATCAATCGTCAAATTGTAATTAGAAGCGGTCTCAAAAATCCCCAACAAAAATAAATTGCCGCAAAAAGGCACAAGAAACACAAAATCTTCAAAGGTTTTCTTTTGTGAGTTTTGTGACTTTTTGTGGCCAATTCATTTTTGAGATGGGTTCTACTCAATTTCTTTCTTTCGTGACTTTAGCGTATTTAGTGGGCTTGAAAATCATGCCAAAGTAGCCAAAAACGGATTGAATATCAATATTGAGAAGGACGTGAAGCCGGTGTTCTTCAGAACATGGAGGGAAGACTGCCTTCTCTTCTCCGTGAGGTTGGGGCCCGTTGTGGTCCGGCCTTTCCTCTTGATTCTCCGGTGAACTCACTCTACATTCTCGACACGTTTTAACCTAAGGATATCATCTCCCATCAATCAGCACTCCCATGACCGCTCTGACCCATCTCGAATGCAGTGTCTGTGGTGACCGACATTCTCCCCACGAGCTTCAAACTGTGTGCCGCTCTTGTGGCAAGTCTCTTCTCGCCCGTTACGACCTGAATGTGGTCCGATCGTCCACGAGCAGGGAGAAGATGCAACAGCAACCCCCCTCGATGTGGAAGTTTTTCCCCATACTCCCGATTGAGCGGGAAGAGCATATCGTCTCGCTCGGGGAACGGTTCACCCCTATCGTCCCCCTTCCCACGCTGGGAGCGGAGATCGGTCTCCCGTTGCTCCGGATGAAGGATGAGGGGCAGTTGCCGACTGGTTCCTTCAAGGCCCGCGGTCTGGCAATGGCGGTCTCCAAGGCAAAAGAGCTGGGGGTGAAGAAGATTTGCATCCCTTCAGCCGGGAACGCCGCAGGCGCTTCGGCGGCATACGCCGCGCGTGCCGGGTTGGAAGCGTACATTTTTCTCCCGGAGGACACACCGGAGATCAACATCAAAGAATCACAGGTGTGCGGGGCGCATGTCGAACTCGTGAAAGGCAACATCAGCGACGCGGCGAAGCGCATGAACCAACTCCGCGCCTCGAATCCCGATTGGTTTGATGTGTCGACCCTGAAGGAACCGTACCGGCTGGAGGGCAAGAAAATCATGGGGTACGAGCTGGCGGAACAGTACGAGTACGAATTGCCGGACGTGGTGGTCTATCCGACCGGAGGGGGGACGGGTCTGATCGGGATGTGGAAGGCGTTCGATGAAATGGAACAGTTGGGATGGATCGGCAGCAAGCGGCCGAAGATGATCTCGGTCCAATCGAGCGGTTGCGCCCCCATTGTGAAGGCATTCAAGGAACGAAAGGCGGATTCGCAGTTCTGGGAAGGGGCGGCGACGATCGCCTCCGGTCTGCGCGTGCCGAAGGCCTTCGCCGATTACATGATTCTCGATGCGGTCTACAAGAGTAACGGGGCGGCAGTCGAGATCGGGGAGGAGGAAATTATTGCCACGGTTCACGAGCTCGCGCGCAAAGAGGGTCTCTTCATCTGTCCCGAAGGAGCCGCGGCATTTGCCGCGTTGCGGCATTTGCTGACGGACGGATTGATCACCGAAGAAGATTCCGTGCTGGTGTTTAACACGGCGGCGGGAACGAAGTATCCGGAGGTGGTTCAATTAAAAATTAAAAATTAAAAATGAAAAAGTGGGAAGAATGAAGATTGCAGACGGCAGAATG
>JBBEBV010000238.1:11280-22049 GCA_040882165.1 Bacteroidota bacterium | reverse complement strand
CGTCGGCGATTTCTCAGCCGTCAACGACTGCTGAGGTGGACGACACTCCCAGTCACAAAACCTACCGGTAACGATTCAACGCTTTCATATAATTTGCCCGTTCAAAGGCGGACGGATCGGCGACCGAGTTCTGGCTCATGCTCCCCTTCATTTGCGCGACGGAAACATATTCGTGCTCCATCATCCAACGGTCCAGGTCTTGCAGTACTTCAGTGATTCTCCCCGGTCCGTGCTTCAAGAGGGCAGAACACATCATGGTCACATCGGCTCCCGCCATAAGGAGCTTGAGGACGTCCGTCGCTGTATGCACACCGGTCGTCGCCGCGAGGCTTGTCCGGACCTGACCGCGCAAGATCGCGATCCATCGAAGAGGCAAACGGATCGCATCCGATGTGCTCAAGACAACATTCGGCGTCACTTCGAGTTGCTCGATATCGAAGTCAGGCTGGTAGAACCGGTTAAACAACACCAGCCCGTCCGCCCCTGCGTAGTCGAGCCTTTGTGCGACGTGGGCCATGGAGCTGAAGAAGGGACTCAATTTTACTGCGACGGGAATACTCACAGCACTTTTGACCTCGCGCAGGATGTCGACGTAGCGATCCTCCACCTCCGGACCTGTGACTTTGACGCTCGTCGGGATATAGTACACGTTCAGTTCGATCGCATCGGCCCCCGCCTCCTGCATTTTGGCGGCATATTCGATCCATCCTCCCGTCGATACTCCGTTGAGACTGCCGATCACAGGAATGCCAAGAGCCTCCTTGGCCTGCCGCAGAAGTCCGAGGTACTGATCGGGTCCCAAATTGTACTCGGAGGCTTCCGGAAAATAATCGACCGCTTCCGCATGGCTTCCTGTACCTTGCTTGAAGTAATGATCAAACGCATCGGCCTCATGCTCGATCTGTTCTTCGAACAGCGAATACATCACCACGGCGGCTGCCCCGGCATCCTCCAATCGCTTCATACTGTCGACGGAGTGCGAGAGCGGCGAAGCGGAAGGCACCAGGGGATTCTTGAGCTGCAACCCGAGGTACTGGGTCGTTAAGTCCATGAGCAGGTCTCCATATGCTTGAGTGTTCGTTTGTCGGATCAAAGCCCGGCAGAGTTTTTCCGTCCCTGCCGTCGTTCATTGTTCTACTGTGCCGGCGCGGTTTCGCTCTTCTTCTCTGCCACCGTCGGCTCGCTTTTCTTCTCTCCCCCATTCCCGGCTTTGGAGAGGCTCTCGTAGATCTCCCACCGCGTCCGTACATCCTCCTGGGCAAGTTCCGCCAGCTCTTTCGCCCGCTCGGGATAACTCTTCTCGAGCATATTGAACCGCACCTCCAGCGACGTAAACTCTTTCAAGCGGAGCTTCGGCGCTTTCGAATCGAGCTTGAACGGATGTTTCCCTTCCTTCTCCAGCATCGGGTTATATCGGAACAGGGGCCAGTACCCGGTATCGACGGCCAATTTCTGATTCGTCATTCCCTTCGCCATATCGATACCGTGTGCGATGCAATGGCTGTAGGCGATAATCAGGGAGGGGCCATCGTACGCCTCGGCCTCAAGGAATGCGCGGACCGTCTGCGCATCGTTTGCTCCCATGGCGACGCGGGCAACATAGACATTCCCGTAGGTCAGGGCCATCAGGCCCAGGTCCTTCTTCTGGGTCGATTTTCCGGCGGCGGCAAACTTTGCAATGGCGCCACGCGGCGTAGCCTTCGACATCTGTCCGCCCGTATTGGAATACACCTCGGTATCAAGGACCAGAATATTCACATTCCGTCCCGAAGCAATAACATGGTCGAGACCTCCGTATCCGATGTCGTACGCCCAACCGTCGCCACCCATGATCCAGACGCTCCTCTTCACCAGGTTATCCGCGATACTGAGCAACTGCTTCGCGAGCGGGTTGGCCGAACCCTCGAGTTTCTTCTTCAGATCCACGACTCGGAGACGTTGTTCATAGATACCAGGCTCGTCGGATTGGTCCGCTTCAAGCAGACCTTTCACCAGTTGGTCGCCGAGGTCCGAACTCAACTTGACCACCAGCTCCCTCGCCATCTCTGTCAGCTTGTCCACTGTCAGACGCATCCCAAAACCGAACTCCGCATTATCCTCGAACAACGAGTTCGACCACGCCGGTCCGCGCCCGTCCGTATTTTTAGTCCAGGGGGTCGTCGGCAGGTTTCCGCCATAGATCGACGAACACCCGGTCGCGTTGGCAACGATGGTCCGATCACCGAACAACTGGCTCACGAGCTTGACATAGGGGGTCTCACCGCAGCCCGAACATGCGCCGGAGAACTCGAACAGCGGCTGCATAAACTGTGAACCCTTGACCGTCTCGACGTTGACCGTACGGCGGTCGACCTCCGGCAGGTTCAGGAAGAAATCAAAATTCGTTCTTTCCTGTTCGCGGAGAGGTGGCTGCGGCTTCATGTTAATCGCCTTGACTCTCACTTCGCTCTTGCTCTTCGCCGGACAAACCTCCACACACAACTCGCACCCGGTGCAATCCTCCGGCGCGACCTGGACGGTATAGTACATCCCTTTGTGTTCCGTCCCTTTGTACGGCATCGACTTGAAGGCAGAGGGGGCATTCTTCAACTCTGCCTGGTCGTAGACCTTCACACGGATCGCGGCATGCGGGCACACCATGGCGCATTTATTACATTGGATGCACAGCTCCGATTCCCAGGCCGGGATCTCCAGAGCAATATTCCGTTTTTCCCATTGTGCGGTGCCGGTAGGGAACGTGCCATCGATCGGGAACGCGCTGACCGGCAGCATGTCGCCCTCACCTGCGATGATCCGGGCCGTGACTTCTTTGACGAACGCTGTCGCCCGCTCCGAAACCACCGGCGGCATCTCGATGACGCTGGTGACGGCGGCCGGTATCGGGACCTCGAACAGGTTGGCAAGGGTTTGGTCAACCGCCTCGAAGTTCTTCTTCACGACCGACTCCCCTTTTTTGCCGTAGGTCTTTTTGATCGAGCCCTTAATGGCATCGATCGCCTCGTCCTTCGGCAGAACACCGGATATGGCGAAGAAGCAGGTCTGCATTATGGTATTGACGCGCCCCCCCATGCCGGATTGCTGAGCTACCTTGTATCCGTCGATCACATAGAACTTCATCTTCTTTTCGATCAACTGCTTCTGCATCAGGAGGGGGAGTTTATCCCACACCGTATCCGGGCCATAGATGCTGTTCAGCAGGAAGGTGCTTCCGGGGATGGCTGGTTTGAGAACATCATACTTCTCGAGGAAAAACCATTGGTGACATGCGACGAAATTCGCCCGGTCGATGAGATAGGGCGCGTGGATGGGCCGGGGTCCGAACCGCAAGTGCGATATCGTCGTGGATCCCGATTTCTTGGAGTCGTACACAAAATACCCCTGCGCCCAGTTCTCCGTGTCCTCCCCGATGATCTTGATGGAGTTCTTATTGGCTCCCACCGTTCCATCAGCGCCGAGCCCGTAGAAGATCGCCCGCACGACGTCGTCCGCCTCGATGGTAAACGCAGGATCGAAGTCAAGACTCGTATGTGTCACATCGTCGAATATCCCCACGGTGAAGTGATTCTTGGGGGACTTTTTCTTCATCTCCTCCAGGATCCCTTTGACCATCGCGGGGGTAAACTCCTTTGAGGAGAGGCCGTAACGGCCGCCGAGGATTTTCGGAAGCTTCGCGAAGGGGGATGTTTCGTTCATCACTGCTTCCATCATGCCGGTGACAACATCCTGGTACAGCGGTTCGCCCGACGCACCCGGTTCCTTGGTCCGGTCAAGGACGGCGATTGCCTTCGTGGATGGGGGCAATGTTTTCATAAACGCGTCTGCATTGAACGGACGGTAGAGGCGAACTTTCACCATTCCGACCTTTTCACCGCGGGCCGTCAGGTAGTCCAGGGTGTCCTGGGCCGTTTCGATTCCCGACCCCATCATAATGAGAACCCGCTCTGCATCCGGGGCTCCGACGTACTCAAACAGGTTGTACTGGCGCCCGGTCAGGGAAGCGAATTTGTCCATGGCTTTCTGGACGATTCCCGGGCAAGCATCGTAAAACGGGTTGACGGTCTCCCGCGCCTGAAAGAATACATCGGGGTTCTGTGCCGAACCCCGCAGAACGGGACGTTCCGGGGACAATCCACGCTGGCGGTGGGCAATGATCAAATCATCGTCGATCATGGCCTTCATCGTGTCGTCGGTTAACTGCTCGATTTTCATAACTTCATGCGACGTTCGGAATCCATCAAAAAAATGGAGGAACGGCACCCGCGCCTCCAACGTCGAAGCCTGGGAGATCAAAGCGAAGTCCATGACCTCCTGGACGGAAGCCGAGGAGAGCATCGCCCAGCCGGTTGAACGCGCCGCCATGACATCGCTGTGGTCGCCGAAAATGGAAAGGGCATGGCTTGCAACGGAACGGGCGGCAATGTGAAAGACGGTTGAGGTCAGTTCGCCCGCAATCTTGAACATGTTGGGGATCATCAGGAGCAACCCCTGCGAGGCGGTGAAGGTCGTGGACATGGCTCCGGTTTGCAAAGCACCATGAACCGCTCCCGAAGCTCCTCCTTCACTCTGCATCTCCGCCACCAAGGGAACCGTCCCCCACAGGTTTTGTCGTCCCTGCGCCGACCACTCGTCTGCCCACTCCCCCATATTCGAGGAGGGGGTAATGGGATAAATCGCAATAACCTCGTTCAATTTGTGGGCAACGTAAGCCGCAGCCTCGTTCCCGTCAATTGTCACCATTACGCGTGCCTGACCATTATTCTTCTTTGATTGCAGTGCCATGTTATTCCTCGTTCAGTGCGTGGTAAAGAAATCTCGATACTCATGCGTCAATAACCAAGGCAAGTAGCGTTCCAAGCGATTATGGGGAAAAACAGCTGAAAGGGGGAAAACGTCAAACCCGTTTTTCCCAGGAGTGGGAAAAACGGGTCGCGTTTTGCACAATTGGAAGAATGAAGGCACCCACCGGGACGGACACCACACTCCGGAAGGTTGAGAGGCTCGCGCAGGAGAATATCGAGAGGCCCGGAAGGGGCTCGTGAAATCCAATGCTTGGCTAGTCCGGGGACTCTGTTTCAGTCCTCAGGATCCCTTTTGACCGGCAGGAAATAGTTTCGCGTCAGCCCGGACGCTTTCGATTGCCTCGACGACCAGCGGATAGTATCGATCAAGTGCACACTCGAGCGTTTCCCGTTTGGAACATGTCCCGTCTGCCCGCTGCCCATCGCACTGTGAGCACACCTGGTTTCGCAGCGCATTCACATAGGCGTGATAGGAGCCCGATTGCATCTTCGTGATGGTTGTGACAATCTCCGGGAGAAAAACCTTGAGGGCGCACTGCTCCGTGGCCGGCAACCTGCAATTTCCCTTCCCATCCCCATCAATGCAGCGGTGGCAGATTCGGGCGTGCAGCAATTCCCAGTAGGGTGTTACCATTCGACTGTTTCCTCGAAAAGGTTTTCGATGCGCTCCTCGCAGCTGTGCGTCCTGCTATAGCCAAATCTCGATCTCTTCGCTCTCGTCCGTCTTGCCGATAATCTGTCGCTGGCACGCGGCGACGAATTCCCGCACTCCCTCCAACCGGGTGTGGACCTCGCTCAATTCTTCCTTCATCGTCAGGAAGGTATTCTTTTCCGAACCCTTGACATGAAGCTGCGCCAGTTGATGTTCAACGGATGTAACGATGGCACTAATCCGTTCCACGTGATGGATAAGCGCTTCCATCTTCTGATTCATAACCTGGTTTGGTTCCATGGATACCAGCTCCTGATTCTTCATGCTGACGGCAATGTTCGCAACTCTCTGCAGGCTGAACAAACGGTTGTGGTAGGGTCGTTTTCCAGCACTGCGGCGGAAATGGCCTTTCCGCAAACCGTGCAGCGCCCATAGGTCCCGGAGAGGAACCGCTCCAAGGCTCCACGAACCTGCCGGACCGAAGGCGAAGCCACCGGACTGAGCACACGTGCGTGGATCATAATTGAAAAGATCGTCTCCGGCACGGGCTCGACTTCGGTCAGGACGTTGCGCAACCGCAATTCCGCGAGCACTTCCGCAAGCGATTGGTGATACTGCTCCTGCAGCGTCACATCAAGCCGTTTGAGCATTGCCGCAGGAACGCGGTCTTGTTGTTTACCGTGGGTCATGGCTCTCATCTCCCTGACCTGGTCTATGGTACTCCACTCACCCCCGGACATCCAGCACCCGGTGAATAGCATCTGCAACGGAGCTTCCCTCCAACGGCTTGAACAAGACCGTTTCAGCGATTTCCCGGATAGTCTGTTCCACTTCGATACTCATCAATCGTTTGATCCGCAATACTATGATTGGGATCCTCCTCCCGCTGGTCTGGAGGACACGGAGCTCCCGTATCACATCGGAGGGGAAGGCAAACAAGTCGATGATCATCACCGTGGGCGCATCAGCTTCAATCCTTGACAGAAGCTGTTCGAGCTGTGTCACGCATACGATTTTGAACTCTTCCTCCAACAGAAGCGAGAGACTCCTCGCCAGGTCCGGGTCGGGGCTGAACACCAGGACTGGCTTTTTTCTCACCAAAGGAACCGCTTGTTGTTGATGGTGTGATGGTATCGGCATGTTCATGGCCATTCTCTCGGGTTCACACAATACATTGGCTCAAGATGTATGCCAAACGACGGGGGAGCAAACATGCCCGGTGAAAACGGAAACCGGGGTGAATGGACTAATTCACCCGTTGAATTCGACAACACCCCGGGCGAATTTCCGAAATTGCGTGAGTTGCGAATTCCCGTTCGCAATAAAAGGAAACCCGCGGGCGCCGGAAATGCGCCTGCGGGTTTCGTAGACCATGGTACCTCCAGATCCCGTCACCTGCTCCGGAGGAGCGGTGGGGGATAAAAAGGGGGCCTTACTTCAGCAACATCATCTTCTTCGTCGCACTGAAGCCGTCCGTCTGGATGTGGTAGAAATAGACACCGCTCGGGACAAGGTTTCCGTCCTCGTGACGTCCGTTCCATGTAACCCGGTAGTTGCCGGCTGGATAGGATCCGTTCACGATCGTCGCCACAGCCTGTCCGGAAACGCCATAGATCGTCAGCCGGACTTTGCTTTCGCGGACGACGGCAAAGCTGATCACCGTGGAGGGGTTGAACGGGTTCGGGTAATTTTGATGCAGCGCGAACTCCGTCGGAACTCCTCCCACATCCTCCACACTCACGGCAATGGCGTCACCGGAGTAGGGACTCTCATTGCCTGCGTGGTCGAAGGAAGAGATCTTGTAGTAGTACTTCTGTCCAAAGGTGATGCTCGCATCGACATAGGCATTCGTCGTGACCTTCGCGATCGGCTGCTGGCCGGCCGGATTGAAGCCCGCCGTCGTGCTGCGATACACCGCGTACTCCTTCAGGTCGTTATCCTCAACGGCCTTCCATTGGAGGTCGATCGATGTCAGGCCGTATGCCACCTGGATACCCGACGGTGTCGCAGGGGGGAGGTTATCGACGGAATACCCGCTGTCCACAGCCGACTGGTACACGACGTTCTTGTTATCGTTGTTGTATCCCGCGACGAAGAACTTCGTGAAGAACTGGCCGCCGACGATCGAGGAATCGAAGATGGTCTCAGCAATGTATCCATACTGGCTCAGATTGGTGGCGGGGACGGAAGCGACGAACGTCCAGACGTAACCGTTCACCTCAACCTTCGAGCCCACTTCGGCGTTTCGAAGCAGTGTGGTATAGTTTGAGGCCTTCATCGATGCGGATCCCAGCATTGGATCCATGCGCCAGATGCCGTAGGTGTTGAGCCGCTCATAGCTGAAGTCCTCGGCCGGGAACTTGTTCCAAACGACCTGGATCTTCTTGCCCTGATCCTTCGGCACGTCACGGACGGAGACGATGCCGGCTGCTCCGGCCCCGAGTTTCATCTGCTCGATCGAGGTTTCCAGCAGACCCTTTGCATACAGGTGATTATGAACGCCATAGCTCGCGTCATTCAGGACGAAATAATAGTTGTACGAAGCCGCCTTGTGCGTCATAGACGTGAGGGTCGCGTCCTGCGGGTACTTCGGCGTGCCGTCAGTCCGCTTCGGCATGAGCGCTTTCAACTCACCAAGAAGATCTTTGATCTTATCCTGACTGAGCCGCACGTACTCGAGCGAAGTTACTCCGTGACATTCACGGCAGCCGACGTCGTTCAATAATTCCGACGTTCCGTTCTCATAGACAACAGCGAAGGTGTGGCCGCCGACTTTATTCAGAAGCGTATCCGGCTTTGCGAAGGTCGGATCGAAGGTGGGAGTCTGCGCCATGTGACACTCGGCGCATCGATTCTGGATGTCACTATGCGATGAATTTTCATACCGGTAGCCGGGGTACTCCCAGCCGGACCAGTTGCCTACTTCGGCTTTCAGGAGCGTCGGACCAAACGGAGTGCCCCCGGCTCCAACCAGCATCGGCCCCTGGTGGGCGTGATGAAGGCCGGAGTAACTACTGAGGCGCGTCGTGTGGCAATCCATGCAGGCATCGGCAACAGACTTCGTCCTCAGCTGATACGGGTTTGCATTGCTGTGAGGATCGTGGCAAGCAGTGCAGGTGACCCCTTCTGCGTTGGCATAGATCTTACTTCCCGACGGAGCAACCGGCTCCGGATTTCCGGCCTTATAGTCGATGAAGCCCTGGCCAACGTGGCACCGGGTGCATCCCGGTCGGTTGGTGTACTCCGGCTGGATCCCGTTCGCCATCGAAACAGCATGGCGCGAACCCGTCCACGAATAACCTTTGGGATGACGATCGGACGAGAAGTGGCAGGGGGCGCAAACATCAGACGAGATGGATTTGTCCGTTTTCAGTTTGTCGGCAGTCTTGACGTGCTCACCGAGGGGACCGTGGCAGTTCTCACACTGAATACCTCCAAGACCCATCATTTTCCTCCAGTTCAAATCTGTCACCGTCTTCGCCATCAGCGAATCATACACGCCAGGTTTGTTCGGCGGCACTGTAAAGCCGGTGACCTTCGCCATGTCGTCGAAGCCTTCATTCACCGCTGTTGCGGAGGTGTTGTAACCGGCCGTGTGGCATGAGAGGCAGTTGGTACCGAAATGCCCGCCAACTTCGTCAAGCCGTCGGGGGAGCACCGTCGCATGGTTTGTCTTCTGCCAGCTAGAGATGTATGACCATCCGGTATGACACGGCTGACACGTGGAGGGGGTCGTGTTGGCACCGTAACTGATCCCCTCACCGACAAATATGGACGAGACCACCTTGATGGAAGCGGTGGCCGTTCCTTTTGCTGTCGTGGCACTCATAGTGACCGTATACTCACCGGATGTATCGGTCTTGAAATAGACAACTTTACCGGAGAGTCCGGCGGCTGTATCGGAAACGGTAACAGCCCCTTTGGGCCCGGTCACCGTCCAGGTGGCACCGGTCGCTGTCACGAGGGAATCACTATAGCGTGTCCCCGTGCCGCTGAGGACGTACGGTTTGAGAACAACCCTGGCGCCGACACCAACCGTTTTCAGGCCATACGTCGACTCGTTTCCGTTGGACGACTTAAACTTGTCAGGGACCCCGACGACGATGATCCTGCCGCTGACCTGTGCATAGACCATGCCGCTGAAACTCACCAGCAGAGCGAAACAGACGGAGACTATCATGAAAGCATTAAAAGTCCGTCTCATAGGCACCTCCATTGTTCTTGAATTGAAGAAGATCTTCCAGCCACGAATCCGTCTCATTACCTCGATCACCGCAGGTGATCCGGAACGCTGCATACGACTGGGGTGACATTCCCGGATTGCGCTCAATTTTTGTGCCGAATAACAATTCCTGTTTCAGAGACTGGCTTGCGGGAAACCTCGGGAATCCGCGACCATTGCTCAACGCAATAATTGACCAACGCAATCTTTCGCACTTTTTCGTATTGGACACGTATGGATTCCCGGAAACAAAAAACCCACCGGGTATTCACCGTTCTGCATAGGCAGAAACCGGTGGGTTCACCCAGTGGGTTTTCATTTCAGCGTCCCGTGAAGAAGGGGATCAACTCAAAAAATTGGCTCCGTCGAATTCCGTCTCAGGGATCTCCGGCGGAAACGCGCCGAAGTTCTTCGATTGCTCCTCTTCATCCACAAAATGGAAACATTTCTCTCCGGGGCCGAACCGCCGCCAGAGCAACAATGATCCGCCCACAGCTGCGGCTACGAGTCCCAGCGTCCACCAATGGAATCTCATAGTCTCATTTCCTTTCCCAACACACAGCACCGTCCTGCGCCGGTGCGGGCTTCAGACATACTGCTGCATGCTGCAATTAGTTCAAGTTGCCAGCCACATGGATTTCTTCGGCCTCGGTTTCGTCCATCGGCTGGTCTTCGAATCCTTCGATGGAAAGCTCGCGAAGTTTCCGGTAGAGCGAGGAAAGGCTTATCCCGAGCAGTTTTGCCACTTTTCGTTTATCGTTTTCGTTGACGCGGAGGGCGTCGGTGATGACGGATCGCTCGTAAGCCCTGACAGAGTCTTTCAGGTTGCTGGCGATCAGCGGAAACTGTTCTGCCGGTTTTTGCATTCCAGGTCGTAACATGTAGTCATTCTCCTATAGTGGATTAATTGATGAAACGAGTTCACTCCAAAACCTTGGCTCTTTGCAGGTGTCACTTTTGAAACTGCAAGGAATGTGCCAATTTTACCGCTATCAAAAATAGGGGGCGTACGCCGGAAATCAGGAGAGGCCCCCCCTCCGTTCCCCAAAAATGAGAAGGAGAATGGTAAAGGATTCCCATTCTTTAGAAGGGGGTT
>JBBEBV010000238.1:7918-11180 GCA_040882165.1 Bacteroidota bacterium | reverse complement strand
GATCGGGGGAGCGACCGGGATGTCAGCGGGTGGGGATGTCCAACTCCTCCATTTTCCGGTAGAGGGACGAGAGGCTCACTCCGAGCGATTGTGCGGCCCCTTCCTTGTTACGATCGTGACTGGTGAGGACTTGCTCAATGTACGACCGTTCAAAGAGCTTGACCGCCTCTTTTAAGGTTTTTTGCCCTTTGTGCGTTTCCAGTGGATGTTCCATTGCGAGGCGGCGGAAGGACTCGGGCATATGTTCGACGCCGATAAACTCCGCGTCACAAAAAATCACCGCACGTTCGATAATGTTCTCCAGCTCACGCACCTCGCCCTTCCATTGGTAGTGCACCAATGCATTCATCGCCTCGTTGGTAAAGCCCTGGATGGGCCGCCCCATCTGGTTCTTGCATATATCAAGGAAGTGCTGAGCAAGGAGCGGGACATCCTCCGGGCGCTCGGAAAGTGAAGGAAGATCGATTTCAACCACGTTCAGCCTGTAATAAAGATCCTCCCGGAAGCGCCCCTCCTCCACTTCTTTCTTAAGGTTCTTGTTCGTCGCGGCGATGATGCGGATATCGACCTTGATCGAATCGGTGGTCCCCACGGGGTTGATCTCTTTTTGCTCGATGGCCCGGAGCAGTTTCACCTGCAGGTGAAGAGGAATTTCACTTACCTCGTCGAGAAAGACCGAGCCTCCGTCCGCAACCTTGAACAGTCCCTCCTTGTCGGCGGTCGCGCCGGTGAAAGACCCTTTTTTATGGCCAAAGAGCTCACTTTCGAAGAGTGTTTCCACGATCGCCCCGCAATTGATCGCCACAAACCGTTTCTGTTTCCGATTGCCATTATAATGAATGGCCCGGGCCACGAGCTCCTTCCCTGTCCCGCTCTTCCCCGCGATGAGCACGCTCCCCTCGCTGGTTGAAACACGTTTGATCATTTCAAAAACGCGCCGCATGCTTTCGCTCTGGCCAATGATATTCTGAAAATCGTACGTCCGGTTCAGCTCCTGCCGGAGCAACGAATTCTCGAGCAGCAGGCCGCGATGGTCGAACAGGCGTTTAATCCTGTGCAGGAGATCGTCAAAGTCAATGGGTTTCAGGATATAGTCGTAGGCGCCCCGGCGGAGCGCTTTGACGGCCGTTTCGATGGAGCCGTAAGCCGTGACGATCATGACGAACGTCTGGGGCGTGCGTTGAGTGATCCGCTCCAACAGCTCCGTCCCCCGCATCTCCGGCATTTCGATATCCGTGATGACGAGGTCGTAGGGCGCCGCTTCCTGCCTTCCAAGCGCTTCCTTGCCGTTCCCCGCATCGTCCACGTGATACCCCTCCTTCTTCAGGACAAAGCTCAGGGACTCGCGAATGATCTGCTCGTCATCGACTACCAGAATACGTTCTGCCATGTTCATCCTCTCAGTGGAAACACAACTGTAAATGTACTTCCCATCCCGGGATTGCTTTCGACAAGAATATCCCCGCGGAAGTTTTTGACGATACCGTAACTGACCCACAGACCCAGACCGGTCCCTTCGCCGACCTCCTTGGTGGTGAAGAAGGGCTCAAAAATCTTGTCCCGGTCATCCTTCGAAATGCCTTTGCCCGAATCGATGACGCGGATCTCGACATGCCCGTCCTTCATTCCAGACACGACCCGGATCGTTCCGGGCTTCCCCTCGAACGAATCGACCGCGTTGATGAGGATGTTGATGAACACCTGCGTCAGCTGGTCCGCGACCACCATGAGCGGCGGGAGGGTATCCGTCAACTCGACCTCGAACGCGATGTCCTTCACCTTCTTGCCGTACTGGACGATGTTGAGCGCATCGCGGACGATACGGTTGACATCGGTCAGCCGCTCGACGTTCGTCGAGGGGCGCGAGAAATCCACAAGGTCGCGGATGATGCGCGCGATCCGGTTGATCTGATTCTTGATCAACTCAAGTTTGTCCTTCGCCGCCTCATCGTTCGTTGTCCGCTGGATCACCTGCACCAGCGAGGAAATCGACGTGAGGGGATTGCCGACCTCGTGGGCAATGCCGGCGGCCAACGTGCCGATGCTCTCCAGCTTCTGCGAGCGGACCAGCTGCTGCTCCAGCATCTTCTGGTCTGTGATGTCCCTGTGCGCGCCAAGGAATCCCACCACCTTTCCCCCTCCGTCCACGATGGGGGAAATGAGCAGCTCAGTGTGCAACGGGCTTCCATCCTTCCGGCGGTTCTCCACCTGCCCCACCCAGACATTGCCGCTGAGGATGTACCTCCAGACTTTTCCCCAAAAGTCGTGGCTATGTTTTCCGCTGTTCAACATCCTTGGATTCTTCCCTATCAGATCCTCTTTCGGATAGCCGCTCGCGCGTTCGAAGGCCGGGTTGACATAGACCATCAATCCGTTCGCATCGGTGATCTGGATCGGGTTGATCGTGTGTTTAATCACGTTCGAGAACCGCAGGTAATCGAGATCTTTCTTTTTCTGCTCCGTGATATCTTTTGCGATGAGCACCTGGTACCGCCGGTCCGTCCCTTCCAGTGCTTTGATCGCAAGCTCCACCTGGATCACCGCTCCCGTCGCCGTCACGAACTGGCTCTCGAGCTGCTTCGCATGATCCGAACTTTGCAGGAGGGAGGTAATCGCCTCGCGGCCGGATTCTGCGACAATGAGGCCGATCTCCCTCCCATTGAGTTCGTCCGGGCTGAGACCAAGTTTCGCTGACGCCACAGCATTGTGATCCACGATCTTCTTCCCCTCATCCACAATCAGGATGATTTCCGGGAGGAGATCGAAGATCCGACCGTATTTTGAATAGAATTTCTGCATGGAAATGCCGGCGTCAAGGTACGAGAACTTCCCCTGGAGGGCAAGGTTTGTACCAGGGTTCTCACGGATGAGAATAAATGAATTTCCTTTGAATTTCAAGGTTCGCGGATTATTCGCCTGAGATATCCCCGTTCTTGCCAAGCAATCCACCTCTGCTAAAAAAGGAAAATCGGAACCCCCACGACCGGCTCGCGCCCGCGATGCCTGACTCAGGTACAAAAAAAAAGCCCAACCGGAGGTTACTCCGGCAGGACTTTCAGCAGTAGTAAAAACGGGACTTCAGATTTTGTTGGAGATCCTTACCTTCACTCTGGGTTTGATCTCCCGTTCAATTTTCTCACGGATCTCCCGACCGTCATGGCGAAGGTCTTCCCGCATTCTTTCAAGATCGAGTCGGAGTTCGTCCAAATCCGGACGGATGCGGTCGATCTCGATCCGGGGAATTCTTATATCGATATCCGGA
>JBBEBV010000238.1:6689-7818 GCA_040882165.1 Bacteroidota bacterium | reverse complement strand
ATAGCCAAAACCATCTCCTTCTTCACCGACCTCGAGTGATACGGTCTTCCTGGCCCCTTTCCGCAACACCTCCACATCCACTTTCTCCCCCTCATCGTATGCGCCGAGAGCCCGCGACACGTCCCGGATCTCATCGATCTTCTTTTTCCCCACCTGTACAATCACATCCCCTGCCTTGATCCCCGCCTTTCCGGCGGCGCTTTCCTGATCCACCTCTTCAACCAGGACTCCCTTCTTCTCCGGAGCACCGAAGTACTCTGCAAGTTGTTCGTTCAGTTCCCGGAGCCTGAGCCCCTGCAGGTTGCTCCTGCCAAACACTTCGACGCGGCCCTCACGGGGCATCGCAAAGGCAAATGACCGGGCGCGTGGAGCCTTCCCCACGGTGACGGACAATGTTTTCTTTTCGCCCTTTCGGAGCACTAGCATAGACACTTTGGTCCCCGGCTCAGTCTTGCTCACGGCTCGCTGAAGGTCGTACGTATCTTCCACCTGCCGGGTTCCGAATTGGAGGATGACATCACCGTCCATCACTCCAGCCTCCTCCGCCGGACTTTTTTCCGTCACTTCCGCCACCAGCGCCCCCTCATCCGTTTTCAGGTCCATGGACTTTTTGAGCCCCGGTGTAATATCCTGAATGGAGATCCCCAGCCATCCCGGCCGTGAGGAGGCCTTCCGGTCTTGTTTATCCTGGACTGCCCATCCGAGGCTGAGCACCGCCGTGAGGGCAACCAGGAGCAGCAAAAGTATCCTGTTCTTCACGATACGTTCTCCTTATGAAATATGTTGGAAGATTTGAGAAAGGGACGGCCTGACCGCTCCTCCCGGCCCTGGGCGCCGCTTCCGTCCACATCGAACTAAAGCTATAGACGCTTAAGCGTTCCTGAAGTTCCATCGGGGGATGACGATTCGGGGAGTTGTTAACGGGATGAAGAATTCGAGGGGCTGACGCTTGATGCGAGAGTAATGCGGGTTTTGTCAAGGATTCCCCGAACGATGGAGTGGACAATCTCAGGGACGTATGGCTTGGCGATATAGGCATGAGCTCCTTCCTGGAGACTTCGCTCATGCGCTTCGGCTCCGAGATAGCCGCTCGCAAGGACTACGGGGACACGGGGATCGATCCTCTTCA
>JBBEBV010000238.1:5308-6589 GCA_040882165.1 Bacteroidota bacterium | reverse complement strand
CTTCAGGAGATCGATCAGCATCTTCTCGTCTTCCACCACAAGGATCTTTTCCGATCCACCCCGGGCCTTGCGGGGGCTTTCAGAAGGCAATGCTTCAGAGTCCGTCCCGCTCGTCGTCGGCAAATAGACCATAAACGTAGTCCCTTTCCCAAGGGTGGTTTGAACATCGATAAAGCCTTTCTGACTCTCGATGATACCATAGACAACGGAGAGCCCCAATCCGGTCCCCTTCCCTACTTCTTTGGTCGTGAAGAAGGGTTCGAAGATCTTGTGCTTGATCGAATCATCGATCCCCATTCCCGTGTCCGAGACCTCGATCGCAAGATACCCCCCTTCCGCGACATGGGGAAACTGGTTTTCAAGGCTCGTCGATTGTATCAGCCGCGTCCCAAGCGTCAAGGTTCCCTCCCCGAACATCGCGTCCCTGGCATTGACACAAAGGTTGAGCAACGCCTGGTGCAATTGGTTGTGATCCAGCTGTACGGGCGGGAGGTCTTCTCCAAGTTGCAGTGTGAACGAGATCGTCTTCGGGAAGGTTTCAGAGATCATGGATGCGAGTTCCCTGATGGTCTTGTTCACGTCGACCGCTTCCAGCATGATGTCGGTTTTGCGGGCGAAGGTGAGAAGCTGTCGCACGAGGGCCGCGCCCCGCTCAACGGTTTTCTGAATGGCTTCGATCCCGTCCTGGAAGCGCGCCCGGTTCTCGCGCTCGCGCCGGAGCATGGAGGCATAGGCGAGAATAATGCCGAGGATATTGTTAAAGTTGTGTGCAATTCCGCCGGCGAGGACGCCGATGCTCTGGAGTTTCGAGGCCTCGCGAAGCTGATCCTCCAGTTGTTTGCGCCCGGTGATATCGGTCAGGGCACCGACGATCGCAATCGTCGCGCCGTTCCGCACCACGGGGGCTTCGTGCACCTCCACCAGAATTATTCGCCCGGTCTTGGTCACCAGCTCCAGCTCATAGTTCGGCTGTCGTTTGCCCGTGTCAATCGCGCGCTGGGTATGCCTGAGGCCAACCGCGTTGATGGGATTGTCCGTGAGGAATTCCGTCCACCGGATCAATGCTTCCTCCGGCTCGCAATCGAAAAATTCCCGGGATTGAGGACTGACATACGAAAGGACGTGGTTGGCATCATGGATATAGAACAGGTTGGTGCTGTGTTCCACGATGTCGCGCAGCCGTTGCTCACTCACGCGGAGCGCCTCCTCCGCTTTATTGCGCTCGACAATCTCAAGGTTGAGGTCTTTCGTCCGATCCGCCACGATCTTCACCAGCTCCGC
>JBBEBV010000238.1:0-5208 GCA_040882165.1 Bacteroidota bacterium | reverse complement strand
GCGGCATAACGGATTTCAAAATGATTGATACCCGGGCTCAGGATCATCGATGCGCCCGGGTACACGGTATTGGCTCCGGCGATCACCGCTTCCACGACCACGGGGGGAATCTGCGTATTCACCTTGATGTGCCCCGGGTCAATCGACACCACGCCCTTGATCGTCGGGAACCAAAGGGTGCCATCCCTCGCCTTCCATGCCGCCGGCTGCCGGCGCCCCACACACTCGCTGCTTGGCATCCCATCATATCTGTTATAGGCGATCGACTGAACCCTGTCGATCGTTCCATTCGCAAAGGCGTTGAGTTCCTCCTTGGAGACACGGAAGATCCCTTTGTTACAGCTCATCCAGAGGAATCCATATCCGTCTTCGAGGATGGAAAACACCACGTCATCAAACAGTCCCCCCTTGGAGTTGATCACGGCAAATTGGCCGCTCGCATAGCGCACCAGTCCACCCCCATCGGTCCCGATCCAGAGAGCCCCATGCGCGTCCTCATAAAGCGCTGTGACATAATCCACCGGCAGTCCATGATCCGTGGTAAAGAAGGTGACCTTCCCATCCCGGTGATGAGCTAATCCTCTTCCCTCTGTCCCGATCCAGAGTCCCCCCTCCCGTGATTCCCGCAGAGCGATGATAGCGGGTTGATTGTAGTCTCCGGTGAGTTTCAACGGTCGGAACGTTTCGCCCGATCGCACATTCAGTCCATTCGTCGTCCCGACCCAGAGTGCGCCATTCTTGCCCTGGAGCAACGAGGTGATAAAATTGCTCGAGAGTCCCTGGCGGATCGTGAAGGTCACGATCTTCCCGGCATCCATCCACGATAATCCCTCCCCGTAGGAGCCAACCCAGATCGCTCCTCTACGATCGGGGAGGACGGAGGAAACGATATTCGAGGGCAACCCATGGGCAGTGCTGATGTGAACCGCCTTGCCTTCTCTCAGGCGATTCAGGCCGCCTCCGTAGGTACCGACCCAGAGTGTCCCTCCTTCGTCCTCACAGACCGTCAGGGTGAAGTCGTGTGAGAGTCCCTCCGAGCGCGTGAACCGCGTAAACTTTCCGTCGGCGAAAAAGTTGACACCTCCCCCGAATGTTCCCGCCCACAAGTTCCCTTCGCGATCCTGAAAGAGCGAGCGCACAAATCCGTCGGAGAGCCCTTCCTCCACACCGAAGTATTCCTGACCCCCGTCCCAGATTCTCAGGAGGCCATCCCCGGCCGTCCCGATCCAGATCGCTCCGAGACTGTCCTGCACCATCGAAAAGGGCTGCGACTTGATTTCCCGGCCTCCGGAACGGTATGCGGCAACCTTGCCGTTCCGGATGATACTGATGCCCCCGTTCGTCCCGACGAGCATCGCCCCATCGTTGAGCTCGAGAAGAGAGAAAACGGTCCCGTCGAGCAATCCCTCCTGTAGGTGGAATCGTTCAAACCTTCCCTCCCGGAAGCGATTCAACCCGCCGCCATTGGTCCCGATCCACAATGATCCCTGCGAATCGGACAACAGCGTGCCGACTTCGTCATCGGCTAATCCATTCTCCTTCGTGAAAACCTGGAACGTGCTGTCGGCGTAGAGCGCAAGTCCACGGTTCGTGCCTATCCAGAGCCGATCCGATTTGTCAAACTGCAATGCGGTCACATGGTTGGAAGGAAGACCATCCTTCGTCGTGAACGCGGTACACTGGTTCTCCTTGATCCTGCACAATCCTCCCCCTTGCGTGCCGAACCAGAGACTCCCATCCGGACCTTCGGCGATCGTCCAGACATAATTGCTGGTCATCGCATTGAAGTGCTTCTTGTCAAACACAAAGAATTGTATCCCGTCAAAGCGCACCAATCCCTCCTGTGTTCCCAACCAGATGTATCCGCGGGAATCCTGCAGAATCGCATTGACGGAGTTTTGGGGCAAACCATCCTCGGCCTGCCAGACGCGGTGCGTGTACTGGGTGATGGATTTCTTGGGATCGAGCCCGCGGAGATGATCAGGACCAGCAGTGAGTGGGATGGGACCAGACAGAAGAACTGTGAGAAGAGAAACTATCGGATGAAAACCAGAGTGCGCGGAGAAGGGAGCGAAGCGTGACAATCCGTTGTGCTCCGGAGGTACAATGATTGGGGAGTTCAGAAACAGTCCAATATACATCTTTTTGAGAAAGATGCACGGAGGCTACTCCAGGGAAATCCATCCGTCTTCTGCCGGCATGTGGATTCTATTGAAGAAGGACTCGGGGAAGTGGAGGGAGTTACTTCAACAGCACGAGGCGCCTTGTGGCGACGAATTCACCTGCCTCCAGGCGATAGAAGTAGACGCCGCTCGGCATGGAGGCTGCATTCCATGTCGTTTGGTAGGTGCCGGGGTGCAGCTGTTGATCGACCAGGATCTGCACGGCCGAACCAAGGAGTGTATAGATGACAACCCTGACGGGAGATTCTTTCGGAACCGAGAACCGGATGGTGGTGGTGGGGTTAAAAGGATTGGGATAATTTTGATATACCAAAAACTCCCCGGGCTGTCCCGTCTCCACCGGCTCAACGGATGTGGCGCTGGAGGACGCGGTGAAGACCCATTCACCGGACCAGTCGCTTGTTTCACGGGCATTCTTGGCCCGGACGCGCCAGAAGTATTTTTTCCCGGCCTTCAGCCCTGTGACAGTCAGCGAGGTTGTCGGCAAATCGGTATTCTCGATCAAGTCTCTTCGAAAATCCTTGTCCGTTGCGAGCTGAACATCGTACGTGCTGGGATCAGGTGAGCCCTGCCACTGAAGGGTTGGCGTTATGGAGACTTCACTCTCCGGAGCAGGAGACAACAACATGGGTGCACCAAGTCGACCGGAGCCGGTTGTAAAGGTCCATTCGGCAGACCAATCACTGAGACTCGAACTATCGCGGGCCATGACGCGCCAGTAGTATGTTTCCCGCTGAGCGAGTTCGGAAATCGCGTAGGATGTCCTCGTAATGTTGTTAACTTCGACGAGATCGTTCTTGAATGCTGGATTTGTTGCGTACTGAATGGAGTACGATTCCGCTCCCGGCGAAGGGCTCCACGCCATAGTCGGAGCGATGGAGACGCCGAGCGCCTTGTCGGAGGGTGAGATCATCACGGGAGACGAGAGACGCCCTGAGCCTGTGGTGAAGCTCCTGTCATCCGACCAATCGCTCGAGCTCGTTGAATCAAAAACGCTCACGCGCCAATAATATGTTTCGTTCCTGTCAAGACCCTCGACCCGAAGCGAGGAACGCTCGATGCCGGTAAAGGTTACCGTATCTCTTCTAAAATTCCGGTCCGTGGTATATTGGAGTGCATAGGAAACCGCCGCCAGTGATCCGGCCCATTCGAAGGTGGGATTGATCGAGACGCCTTTGGCCTCATCGGAGGGGGAGATGAGAATCGGTGCGTTCAGCTTGCTTGAACCGGTGGTGAAGCTCGCCTCCGACGACCAATCGCTTGCTCCCGAGGAATCTCTTGCACTGACACGCCAGTAATACGTTTTGTTCCTCTCGAGGTTCTGAAGGGTCATTGAGGTTTTCTCAATTCGTTCCACCAGGATGACATCATTATTGAAATTCTTGAACAGTGCATACTGCAAGTCGTACGAGAGAGCCCCTTTCGCCTGGGCCCACTCAAGCCTCGGGTTGATGGAAACTCCCTTGGCACCGTCACTCGGCGCGATGAGAAGAGGAGCCGCAAGTTTGCCTGAACCCGTGGTGAAACCTCGGGCTTCCGACCATTCGCTGGAACTGGTCGAATCCTGAACGCTGACACGCCAATAATAATTCTCGTTCGGCACCAGGCCTGTCAAAGCAAGAGAGGATTGTTGAATTCCTGTAACGGTGATCGTATCCATCTTGAATTGCCGATTCGTTGTATACTGCAGTCCGTACGAAACAGCCCCTGATACCGGATGCCACTCAAGGTGGGGGTTGGTGGAAACGCCCTTAGCCTGGTCTGATGGGGTGATCAAGGCAGGAGCGGTCAAGCGTCCAGAGCCGGTCGTAAAAGCCCAAGAGTCGGACCACTCGCTTACTCCAATACTATCTTCTCCCCTCACTCGCCAATAATAGCTTTCGTTGGCCGACAAGCCTCGCAACTGATATTGCGTTGGGAGGATTCCTTTTATCTCCAGAGGATCTTTTTTGAAATTCCTGTCGGTGGCGTACTGGATCGCATAGACCGTGGCCCCTGGAGAGGCAGCCCAGGAAAGAGTCGGATCTGTGAAGACGTTCTTGGCGCCGTCCGATGGAGAGACAAGTCGTGGAAAGGCCAATTGAGCAGTGGCCGTCGTGAAATCCCATCCAACCTGTGGCCAATCGCTGGCCCCGTTCGCCCCGCTAGCCCTCACCCGCCAGTAGTACGTTGTGCCCGGGAGAAGCTTACCCGGTTCAACGCCCGTCTCTTTGATACCGTTCGTTTCAGTGAGGATGAGCCTGAACTGCCGATCCGATGAAATCTGTACTGCATACTCGTCCGCACCGGCAACTGCAGTCCATTCCAGACGGAGATTCATGGGCACTTGCTTCTCTCCCGGCGGCGGGTACACAGGGCTCGGTGCCGGGAGCGAGGGCGCTGCCGTTGTGAAGGTTCGGTCGTTGGACCATGGACCGGTACCGAGAGCTGTCTTTGCCCTGACACGCCAGAAGTGTTTTTCCTTCGGCTTAAGAGCTGAAACCTCGAAGGAGTTCGATGAAATCCCCGTGGCTCCCCCCACAATGGCGGAAAACTTATTATCAGTCGCTACTTCCACATCATATGTCGCACCGGCAATCGCCCGCCACTCCAACGTCACATTGACCGGAATATTGTTTGCGTTGTTCGGCGGGTTTTCAAGAACCGGGACGGGCATCACCAGAGCGGTCGTTTTGAAATTCCATTCCTGTGACCAGGGACTTTCGGATTGTGCGCTGGCTGCTTTTACCCTCCAATAGTATGTCTTGTCGTACGTCAGATTGGCAAGATTGTAAGACGTCACGGTAAGTCCCGTTTCGCTTTCCACAAGGACATCGAACTTGTTATCGGAGGCGACCTGAACCGAGTACGAACCTGCCCCCGTAACCGGTTCCCAGGCAAGAACGGGGTCAACGGGACCGTCCTTCGCATTATTGGACGGACTGAGCAGCTTCGGAGCGGCAAGAAGTGCGGACACAGTTTTGAAACTCCAAACAGCAGACCAATCGCTTGTTCCGCCCGGAGTCGTAACCTTGACACGCCAGAA
>JBBEBV010000237.1:0-3404 GCA_040882165.1 Bacteroidota bacterium | reverse complement strand
CCTCGTCGAACAACTCCAATGCTTTCTTTCGTTCACCCAACTGCTCGTACGACGATGCGATGTTGGTTTTACACCCGTAGACGATCTCGGAGTCGGGATACTTGTTCATGACCTTGGTCAGCTCTTCAACGGCCACGCTCCAGTTCTTGGCGTCGAAAAAAGCCATGGCGGCTTCGTACTCACGATATGCTTCGACCTGGGCGAGGTCGTTCATGAGCGTGCGCGCTTCCCCGGCGCGGGCGTCATCCGGGAAACGATCCAGGAACACCTGATAGGCGGCGAGAGCGGAGTCGTACGACTTCTGGTTGTAGTAGTAGTCGCCGATGGTAAACGCCGCGTCGGAGGCGACGAGACTTTTCGGGAATCGCTCGATCAGTCCTCGAAACGTGACGAGCATGTTCTCGTTGCTTTGCTGCTGGTAATAAGACCAGCCCTCGTTGAACATGGCCTGGGGGGCAACCTCGCTCTGGGGGAAGCGCCGGTACACTTGCCCGTATTCCCTGACGGCCTCCTCGAACCGGTTGGTGTTGAAGTACGCCTCCCCGAGTTGCATCTGGGCGTCCGGGGAATGTTTGGATGCCGGGTAGGCCTGGAGGAACGCACGGAACTCCCTAATGGACTCGTCTGCCTGACCCATGGAGTAAAGCGAAAAGGCATGGAAGAACGCTGCATCCTCTTTGAACCGGCCTGAGGGGAATCGTTCCTGGTGACTTTGGAATGCATCCGCTCCGTTCTTAAAGTCGTCCGCACGAAAGTAGATCATCGCCAACTGGAAGAAGACCTCCTCGAGATGCTGGTTGGCCGGGAATCGTTCGGCGGCCTCCTGGAGAAGAGTAATCGCTTTGTCATGCTGCTGCATGTTTCCATACGAATTGCTCATCGTGACGTAGGCGCGGACGGTGGAGGCCTCGTCTGTTGCGGCTACGGCAAGAACCTTCGTTCCCACTTCGATGGCCTTTGCGTAGTCTCCGGCCCGGTAGTGAAAATCGCAGAGCATGGCCAGGATGCGCCCTTTGTCGGCCTCCGACGTTGCAGCGTCGGCGAGCTCGTTCAGGATTACCGCCCCCTCCTTGTTCCTTTGAAGACCTGCATAACTGAAGGCCAGCTTCTCTTTTGCCGACGCGACGAGGGTCGGGAAAACCTGCTGGAAGACGACCGACGCAAGGCATGCCTGCAGATCGGTCGCCGCCTCGTTGAACTTGCTCATTTCAAAATAGACGAGTCCCCGCCCGTACAGCGCCTGCACGCGGGTGTTCTCCGTAAGTGCTTTGTCCTCGATGATGCTGGTGAATTCCGCCCCCGCGGCCTCCAGTTTATGTTGCGCCGTGTACAACTCGGAACGGGCGAGGCGAACAAACGGCGTAAAATCGGAGGAGTCGGTCTTCGCGGAGACGAACGCCTTGTTGAGGAATTCTTCCGCCTCGGCGAATTTTTGCTGGGACGCGAAAGCCCGCGTCACACGCGCGAAGGTAAAGGGAAAATAGGGGGATGTGGGCGCGACGCGGGACAGTTGGTCAATCGACCGTTCGTAGTCGGCAAGTCCGTAATAACTCAAGCCGAGGAGGTAATGAATTTCGCTCATATCGAGTTTGGTCGAATCTTCCGAGGCCAACAGCTCCTCGAAGATCGTGACGGCCTGAGGAAAGCTGCGCTCGTCGAAGTGGCTCTTGCCGATCTGGGTCTGAGCCAGGAGCGCTTCGTTGGATCCCGGGGCCAGCCGGGTCACGGAGGCGAAGTCTTCGCGGGACTCTGCATAGAGTCCGAGGCCAAGCTTCGCGAGCCCTTTATACATGAGAACCTTTGATACGAATTCGCTCTCCGGGAAAGCGATCAGGGACGTGTCCGCATAGAGCAACGCGCTCCGGTAGTTCCGCGCGCTGTAATAATTGCTCACCGCGAGGAAGGTGGCCTGTTCCAGTGGGAACGCGATGGCCTCCGCCTGGGCCGCATAGGCGTTGGTGTAGAACAGGTACTCTGATGCCGCTTTCTCATACAATTTCTGTTCCTGGTAGCTGCGCGCGATTTTATACTGCAGCTTCGCCTGCAACGGTTTATTGGTGAAGTTTGCGTCGATGGCTTGCCGGTAAATGAGAATTCCTTCGTCGAATCCCTTCACCTGCGTGGCGTACTCCGCCATCTTGATGTACGTCGCCTCCACCAGGCTCGGCATCAGCAAGAAGGCCGCGATGACCTTCCGGTAACTTTGCATGGCCGAGTCGTACTCCCCCTTCTGCTGGTAGGCGTCCCCGATCTTCACCTGGGATTTGGCCACCAGTTCAAGGTTGGAGGCGCTGGCATCCCGTCCGGCCTGTGCTTCGAACAGGCGCCGGTCCCGTACAGCTTTCAGTTCCACATTTTCCCACTCGGTGGAAGCAAAGCTTTCAGGGCGGTACGTTTCGACCACGTCGTTGAACGCGGTGATCGCCTCATCCCATCGTTTCTGGTCGAAGTAATTCTGTGCGAGTTGGTATCGCGCCCGGGCGTCAAATTCACCCCGGGGGTAGCCGGCGATAAGGGCGAGAAAAGCCGTATTGGAGCTGTCGATCATGCCGATCTCGCGAAATCCCCAACCGATATCGTACCACGCCCGCGGGATATGTTCATCCAGCGGGTACCGCGCAATCAGGGCCCGTGCTTCTTCGATCCCCTTCGTATACTCCTTATCGGCAAACAACATCTCGTAAATTTGATATTGCGCAAGGGCGGAAAGGCGGGGGGAGTCGCGCCGCTGTTCGACGATCCGGTAGTTCTCGATGCTCTCCACTTTTTTCCCCTGGTTCCGGAGAGCGTTCCCCTTTTGATAGTATGCGGCAGACCGGACCGCGACGTTCAGCTCATTCCCGAGAAGGTTGACACGCACACTGTCGGATTCGAGGAAGGTGCTCTCTGTGCCGATGATCCAATCGTATTGCTCGATCGCGCGGTTGTAATCCCTCCCGGCATAGAAATCCTGGCCGCTCTTGAAGCGGGTTTGCACCTCCAGCGGCGTGGGAATAAAATACGCCGCAAGGGAAGCGGAGAGGACTATGATGATAATGGTTTTGTAATCCATGGTTCGTACAGGGGCATGGTCATCCCGGAAAATCCGAATCGTCAAGCCACGACGGGTTCAGCAGGTTGTTGAAAAACTCTTTCTCGTTGCCACAACGGCACGAAGACACAAAGGGTTTTGTAAAAAGAACTGAGAAACCAATTCAAATATTATGTTGTTCTTTGGAGCGGTCTCAAAAACCCTTTTGTTTTTTTGCCGCAAAAATGCACAGAAAACACAAAATGTCTTAGCGCTTTGTCTTGTGCATTTTGTGCGTTTTTGTGGCCAAATAGTTTTTGAGATGGCTTCTAAAACCCCGCGTAGATCGTCACAAAGATCAGCGATTCTTTCTTCTCCCGTAACCGCGGGTCCG